>NZ_CACYJE010000057.1 GCF_902774605.1 uncultured Methanobrevibacter sp. | reverse complement strand
GCCGCAAAAAACATCCTAAACGAAGGAAAAAGAATAATCAAAAATTATTAAAACTTAAATGAACCCGTAAGTCAACGGGGGATAGCTTGACCAACCTTATAAACATCAAGTTTATAACTGCCCAAGAATAAAATTACTAAATGGTAAAAACATTAAGGAATAGACTATAATAAAAAAATTAGGTTTGGGATTGGCATGAAGGTTTTGATAGTTACAGGAGAGTTGGCATATCCATTGATAAATGAAGTCGTATCAGATTCAAAGGAAGAGATAATAGTCCATATAGTGGATAACACCCAGGTGGCGGCATTCCTCACTCCCAGAATCATAATAAACGAAGTGAAGAAATGCTTCTCTGACCAGTTGGATGAAATCGACATGATCCTTGTTCCGGGACTCATCAAAAAGGGAACAAGGGAAATCACCAAGGAGCTTGGAATCCCAACATTTAAAGGCTCGACCGACGGGGCAGACCTTGCAATGGTGTTGAACCTTGTGGGAAGCATTGACCTGTCCGAAGACAAGCCTGCGGACAAGTTGATAGAGGAGGAAAAGCGCAGTGAAGCATTCAAATTCATTGACGAGTTTGAAAATGACACTGAAAACATCCAGAAACTTCTGGAAAAGCCAAACAACATAATGATCAGGAACCTGCCGGTGGGGGAGGACTTCCCGATGAGGGTGTTGTCCGAAATAGCCAACGCACCATTCCTCTCAAAGGAGGCGCTGATCAACAAGTGCCAATACTTCGTCGACTCCGGAGCCGACATGATAGACATAGGGATGGCTGCCGGAGAGGACTTCTCAGAAAAGATTCCCGAACTAATCGAAACCCTGCGCCCGATAGTGGGAGACAGGCCATTAAGCATAGACACACTGAACCCCGACGAGATAAGGGTGGCTGCCGAACACGGCATAGACTTTGTGCTTAGCCTGGATTTGGGAAACAACTCTGAGATAAAGGACCTGCTGATAGAAAAGAACATTCCCGCAGTCCTGCTTCCGACAAACTTTTCACAGGGAAAATCACCAAAATCACCATCCGAACGCGTTGAATCAATGCATCAGCTGATAAGGGACACCGAAGGAATAAGGTATGTTGCCGATTTGATACTTGACCCCGTCAACAGCTCAAGCATCGTCGAGTCAATCATCGCATGCCATGAATTCCACAAGCAAAACCCTGCGCCGATGTTTTTCGGAGTTGGTAACGTGACCGAACTCATGGATGCGGATTCCGGTGGAGTTAACGTCCTGCTTGCAGGAATAGGTATGGAACTGGGCGTCAGCATACTCTTCACACCGGAGGAAAGTGGAAAAACCAGGGGAAGCGTATATGAATTGTCAACAGCCTCCAAGATGATGTTTCTTGCAAAGCACAGGAAATCAATTCCAAAAGACCTTGGAATCAACCTAGTGGCATTCAAGGACAAGCACAAGCGCAATGACATCATCCTGAATGAACGTGAAGGCATTGAGGAAACCCGTCAAGTAGAACCGATGAAATTCGTACGCGACAAGGCAGGAAGCTTCAAGATCAATGTGGATTACGGCACAACCGTCAGGGACAGCAGAATCACTGCAACACACTTCAAGAAAAACAAGCCCGACCTGGTCATTGTAGGGCACAGCGCAAAGGAAATATACGAGGAGATTATTACAAAAGAGCTGGTCACCCGTATGGAACATGCCGCCTATTTAGGTTCCGAGCTTCAAAAAGCAGAAATAGCGATGATTACCGGTAAAGAGTATGTTCAGGATTTTGAATTGTTCAAAAATCCTGATGAATTTAAAAATTAACTTATTTAATCAAAGTCTGTCGGATCATAGGTTCCTTCAGCCTGTCCCGCTTGTGGAGTTGATTGGGAACTTGAACTGTCACTGGACTGTGAACTGGAACTGCTGTCGGATGAGCTTTGTGTGTCAGTTGGCTGTGAACTGGAACTGCTGTCGGATGAACTTTGACTTGAACTGCTGTCGGGTGAACTGGATGGACTTGGTCCTGAATCACCACTTGAACTTGCTCCGGAACTGCTTGCTGAAGTGTCGACAGGAGCGCTGGTTGTATTATCGGTAGTTATATTATTATTGTTTGTATCATTCAATGCTGGTTCTTGTGGAGCTAATGATATTCCATTTGCGTTTATGAAGAAGAATGCTCCAGCAACCACTATGATGATTGCGATTAATGCAATGATTATTGCATTTCCTGAATCCATTTTATACCTCCATTCTTGTTTATATTATAATATTTAATGTGGTCATTATATATAAGATGATAAGTTTAAATAAATATAGCATATAATTATATTCTATAATCAATTTTTATGAGGTTTAATAACTTGCAAATTGAAAATCTAAAAATCAAAGACATTGATAAGCTATTATTGGAATCCAATTACGTTTCCAATAATGAGATTTCAACAACACTATACCTGTCATTCCTGCTTGGAAAACCTATGCTCATCGAAGGACCTCCGGGTGTGGGTAAAACAGAACTGGCAAAAGTAATCGCCAAATCATTTGATAGGGATTTTTTCAGGATTCAGTGCTATGAGGGAATAACTTTTGAGCAGATTGTCGGTGAATGGAACTATCAAAAACAACTCCTGCACCTTGAAGCCGCCAAGAACGACACAAGCAATGTTGATGAGATATTTGCAGATGACTTCTTCATAAGAAGGTCACTACTCAATGCATTCCTCAATGAGAAGGATTCAGTATTGCTCATAGATGAAATCGACAAGGCGGATGAGGAAGTTGAAAGTTTTCTTCTCCAGGCATTGGGGGAACAGGAAATCACAATAAACGATTTGGGAACATTCCAACTGCAGAACGACCTGATAGTCATATTGACTTCAAACTCACAAAGGTCACTTCTTGACGAGACCAAGGACAGGTGCCTGTTCCTATACATTCCATACCCTTCCATTGAAAGGGAGATTGAAATCGTCAAGTCCAAGGTGCCTGGAGTTGAGGATGAAACAGTATCCCATGTGGTCAAGATAGTTCACAGGATCCGTGACCTGAACCTGATGAAAAAGCCTTCAGTGAGGGGAACCGTGGATTGGGTAAAGTCAGTTTCCAACCTTGGAACCCGAAACATTGACCAGTCCATGCAGGACAGTGTAGGCGTGGCCATCAAAACAGAAACGGACAAGAAACGTGTACTGAAAGATATCTTTAAAGAATGATAGGATGATTAACAAGATTGTAAGGCTCTCCGCTGATTTGAGAAGCGAGGGGTTGCCCGTTAGTATAAGAAGCACCCAATCAGCAATGGAGATTTATCAAAATCTTGGAGATGCCGACAGGAACCTCTTGAAAACAGCACTGATGGCAATTTATGTCAAGGACAGGTATGACATTCCAAAATTCCTCAAGATTTTCGATGAGGTGTTCAAGGCGCCCGAGCCTGAAAAGAACGTTGTGGAAGACCCTAACCGTGGAAAGGCTTACAGGGGAACAGGTCCGAAATCCAACAAGTACGTCATCAAGAAGCAGAACACCATAGGCAAAAAGATTCGAAAGGAAAAGCTTGACAATGAGAAACTGAAAATGCTCTCCGGCCAGCCGCTGCTCGACGAGGCAAAGAAACTCGAGCGTGACGGGGAGCTGATGAACAAGGACCTCACCAAGCTCAACCGCTTCGACCCTAGGATGCTTGAGATATGCCAAAGGCTCGGTAAAAGAATAGCCAACAAGCGTTCAAGAAGAAAGGTCCAGGCCAATTCCCATAGGATTGACATGAGAAGAACCATGAGGGCCAACCTCAAGTATGGTGGAGTTCCACTGGAGCTTATCAAGGCGAAGCCAAGGCCTCATAAAAACGAGCACCTTTTCCTCAATGACATAAGCGGATCATGCGAATGGATAAGCAGCTGGTTTTTCATGCTCATGTTCTCGGCACAGACCGCATTCAAGAGGTCACGGACATTCGAGTTCGACAACAAGGTGATTGAAACAACAAAGGCATTGAAGGAGGAGTATCTCATCGATTCCTTCGTTAAGGTCAAGGACATGCGCATAAAGAACATGATGGTGCATGGAACATCGGACATGTACTCAGCATTCAAGCAGTTCCAGGAGAAGGCGAACATAAACAACAAGTCATATGTAATCATACTGTCGGATTGCAGGGACTGGGCAGGGCCAAAGGTGAAAGGAATCCCTGCCAGTGTGGAACTGGTGGGCGAGATGGTGCGAGACGCCAAGAAGGTAATCATCCTGAACCCGGAAGACAGGAACAAGTGGGATATCGTTGACAGTTGCGTTTCCCTGTATGAGGATGCTGGAGCCCAAGTGTTTGAAGTCAACACACTAAACCAGCTGGCTCATTTCGTAGAGCAGATGTAGGTAATAGTTATGCAATGCAGTAAATGTGGTAATCCTAAAGTAATTTATAAAAGAGAGCAATCCGGCCAGATACTGTGCAAGGAATGCTTCATAGAATCAATCGAGAAGAAAGTAATCAAGACAATCAAGAAGGAGAAGCTCCTTGACAAGGGAGACAAGGTGCTGGTGGCACTGTCCGGT
The DNA here is from genome assembly GCF_902774605.1 of uncultured Methanobrevibacter sp. Taxonomy (GTDB): domain Archaea; phylum Methanobacteriota; class Methanobacteria; order Methanobacteriales; family Methanobacteriaceae; genus Methanocatella. The sequence goes on along the minus strand of NZ_CACYJE010000057.1, from coordinate 8,066 downwards.
GGAAAGGACAGCGTAACCACACTCGAAATATTGAACTCATTTCGAAAAAGGCACATCATCGACATTTGCGCAGTCACAGTCGATGAGGGAATAGCCAACTACCGCCAGGCCGGTGTTGACATAGCCACAAGGCACGCCGAAAGGCTTGGCATAGAGCATAAGGTGGTTTCCCTCAAGGAGGATTACGGCATCACTCTCGATGAGATAATGCAGCGGGAAAACCATAAGGGATCATGCACATACTGTGGAGTCTTCAGAAGAACAATAATAAACAAGGCCGCACGTGAAATGGGTGCGACAAAAATAGCAACCGGCCACAATCTCGACGATGAGGTGCAGGCCATCATGATGAACTACCTGGAGGGAAACACTGACAACCTCACAAAGCTCGGGGCAAAAACCGAATCCAAAGCCGATGAGTTCACGGTCAAGATAAAGCCATTGCGCGAGATACCGGAACGTGAAATCGGATTGTACGTGGTTGCAAAGGAGCTTGAAGTCCACTTCGACAGCTGCCCATATGCAATGCAGTCATTCCGGGGGGAAATATCTGATGTGATGAACCAGCTGGCGGAAAAGCACCCTACAATCAAGTACTCCACCCTGAGAGGATATGAGAAGATAAAAAAGATTCTTAAAGATGAGATGCAGAAGGACTATGCACATGGAAGATGCAAGAGGTGCGGAGAACCGTCATCCAATGAACTGTGCAAGGCATGCTCATTTCTAGAGGAATTAGGATTGTGATAATTATGTCATTCTTATTGAAGTATAAGCAAATAGAGGAAGAACGAGAGATACCCGACGAAAACTATACCATAAAGGACCTTCTGGATGAGATGGAATTGTCCCCACAGACAATGGTGTCCAAGCAGAACGGCGAACTCGTCATAGAGGACACTGTCATAGAGGATGGCGATGAAATACAATTGGTTCAAATAATCTACGGTGGTTAAAACCTTGAAGATAAGTTACGAATGCGGACCATGCTTTTTAAGGCAGGCAAAAGAGGCATTGGATTTGTCCACAGATGATGAGCTCCTGAAAATGGAGATAATGAGCGACATATTCAAGTACCTAAGCGATAATTTCACCGAAAACACCAATTCAAACGGCACAGGTTCCAGAATGCACAAGATGATCATTGAAAGGACAGGCTGCAGGGACCCCTACTATAATGAAAAGATTGAGGGAAACGAAATAGCGCTCAAATACATTCCTGAAGTCAAGAGGATACTTGAAGAGGATGACTGTCTCGAGAACTATGTCAAGATAGCCATCATAGGAAACATCCTGGATTTCGGAGCATTCACATTGGACGATGACATCGAAGCCGTAATCAAGGATTCCCTTAAAAAGGACTTGACAATCAAGGACATTGAGGAGTTTGAAAACTCACTTGAGACAAACGATAGGGTATTGTACCTGGTGGACAATACCGGAGAGATAGTTTTCGACAAGCTATTGCTTGAAAAAATCAGGCAATACGATGTCGACATTACCATAGCGGTCAAATCCCAACCGATACTCAATGACGCATGCATGAAGGAAGCCCTTGATGCTGGCCTTGACGAGTACGGTGAAATAGTGGAGATCGGCTGCGGCACAGTGGGTTATGTTGACAGTGAAATTTCAGATGAGTTCCGTGAAATATTCAACGCCCATAACTTCATAATATCCAAGGGAATGGGGAACTATGAGGGATTGAGTGAAATCGACTTGTCCGATAAGGAAGTTTACTTCCTATTATGCTCTAAATGCAACACCATATCAAGGCACATTGGCGTGAACCTGCATGACATGCTGTTGTTTAAAAAATAAGTGATTAACATGATTATTGGATTGATCGGATTTGGAAAAGTGTCACAGAATCTTATAAGGCTAATCCAATCTGATGAAATCACATTCATCACCTCAACCGAAAACCGCTCACCCGAAACAATCGAAAACATTGAAAAATCAAGTGTTGAAGTAATCGATGATGTCAAGGAGGTGGCCATCAGGTCAGATATACTGATATCCGCCAACTCACCAAAAAACGCACTCAGCACAGCAGAGGAATACGGGGAATATGCAAGGGGCATATACCTTGATTTAAACAATGTTTCACCCAACACCACCTATGAAATATCCCAGCATGTTGAAAACCTTGTAGACGGAGCAATAATCGGGAAAATAGACTCCGATAAACCATTGTTATACATTTCAGGTGAAAAATCAGATGAGCTGGTGTTTTTAAACGACTATATCGAAACAGTTAAGCTAAGCGACAGGATAGGCGACGCCAGCATATTGAAGATGCTTAGAAGCACATATACAAAAACACTATCTGCACTGCTTATCGAATCCTTTGACCTTGCAAGAAAACACGGTCTGGAAGAGGAATTCCTTGATGCATTAACAATCACAGAAGGCGAGGGCTTCAGGGAAAAATCCCTATCACGAATCAACAATACCTTAAGGTCACGAAAAAGAAAATCCGAAGAGCTGGATGAAATCATCAGTTATTTCAATGATGATGATTTGATAATGGTGAAAGCGGCAATGGAAAAACTCAACCGATAATGACCCTGACCTTAAACCCTTTTTTAGCCTTTTTGATGCTGCCGCTGACTGGGATGAAATGGGAATCCATGACATATCTAAGGTATGTGACGTCACGTGCAGGCAGTCTCAGATTGGTTTTGATTTTCTTTCCTTCGCTTTTGAACTGAACGGATATCTTGCCATTCTTATCCACGTACAAGTCAGTGCCTATTCCCTCTTTTGTTATCTTGGTTTCAAAGCGTGTCAGGTTCAACCCGGCCTCAATGATTGATGGGGGAGTGTCAACACTAATGTTCTCGCTTCTGAACCTATTGTTCGCTTCACGTGCACTAACTCCTTTTTCGCCTTCGCAGGCAACATACCATGCACGGTCAATGACCCTTTGAACCTTCTGATTGTCAGGTATGACGCCCTCGGCCTCATAACCAAGCATCAGGTCCATGACTTCCTTTTTAGTCACTTCCATTTCAATGGCGCTGATGGCCAACCTGGTCATCACCGGACCGTAATCGGATCTCCTGAACACTGCCCATATTGATTCAGGGTCCCTGTAGACTCTTCTTTTTATGATTTCATTGATGGTGTTCCCGTTAAGGTAAGCTATCTTTTCAAGGTTTCCCCTTGAGTAGGTGTTCATGCGCTTGTAGATGTCGCTCCAGTTCCTCTCGCCGGGAACCCTGCCCGCTTCGATTTCACGCTCCAGAATCTCAACGGTGGTGTCGGGAAGCAATTCCTTAACGTCATCTGTAATTACCATGTCATTATCAATGATTGATTGCCTGATCAATCTTCCTGAATATTTTTCCTTATTGAATTCCTTGACGACATGATAATTCAATTTCGAGCCTAAAAACTCGTTGATTGCATACCATCGAATCTCATTGCGGTTGGTGTAGCTTTTAGGCATTCCGACGAAATTTCCTTCGTCAATGAATTTCTGAGCCTTGGACTTGATTTCATCAAGGCTGATTCTTGCCGAGGTGATGTAGTCGGTGACCCCATCATCAATCATCTGCTTGAGCCTGATCGGCACGCTATAGGACAATACCAATCTGTGATGCAGGCCCTCAAATGCCCTAACATCATCAGCCCCCAGGGCCAAGGCCATTTCACGCCTTGCTTCAAAATTCACGAAAAATGGAGCATGGTTTGCACTGAAACCCTTATTCAAGTACACGACCAGCCTCTTGCCTTCCCGGTCAGCCAGTTTTCGAGCTTCCCGTATTAACCTTTCATGACCCTTATGGACGGGGTCAAAATCTGCACTAATTCCAATCAAAATAAACACCAAAAAAAGAAAGTATTAAAAGGATAGTTAATTTTTAACCATCCATCAATTTCAAAACACCGGAAACTATTAGCCAAAGCCCAATTAAGGTTCCAAGGACCAGTGGGTTTGAAATGTATGTTCCAATGATAATGTATAATAAACCAAGCACCACGCCGGCTATGCCAATATAGAATCCGTATCTGGATTGGCGGTTGTTAATTAATGAAACGAGTCCGACAACAATCAGCATTATTCCCGCAAGGTATAATGAGATTTGTGCTAAAAATCCAATCAATGATGGGTTGAATATCAGGCAAATGCTTAAAATCAACAATACTATGCCCAATGTCAAATCCAGCACTGCACCGGATTTGTTGTAATCTATAATGGACACTCCTATGACAAGCAAATAGATTGATATTAATAATACGGATAAGCTAATTAAAGCATTGACTCCAATAAAACCCATTATCGGAAAGATTATGATTATTAATCCGAAAATAATAGCCAGTAAACTAATAAATTTAGTTTTCATATTTACCTCCTACTATTAATATAATATTCCTAATGTTATTAATATAATTCGATATGTTTGATTTTCACTGTGGATGAGTTCATATCGGAATTGTTAATCTCGGCCAGCCATTCACTCCTGCACTCGCAGTCATGCTCGATTCTGGTCTGTGTCAGGTTGTTGGCTATTATCATATGCTTCAGGTCCTTATTGCATTTCTTGCAATTGTACGGGCCACGCCTTGAGCCGAAACCTGAAGTGTCGAGAAGTGCCGGAATGTCAAGTTCATCGCGCACGGTATTGATTATCTCAACGCATGACCAGATCCATGGGGGCTGGTATGCGCCTTTTCTCCAGAACCTTTCAATCACTGTTCCGCCATGAATGGTTGCCGGACAGAATGACAATCTGTCGACTGATATGGAATCGCAGTACCTTGCGGTTTCAATTGCCTCGTCGATTGCCTGCCTTTCAGATACCAGTATCGGCTTTACGAAAATGTATGCCTTTGACTTTAAGTTGTATCCCTTTGTCTTTTTAAGATTTTGCATGAGCTTAACTGCATTCTCAAAGTCATCGCGTGTGAAGCCTTTATTGATCTTGTTCAATCGGGTGTAATCGTTTGATGTTTCAAGGCCTATGCTCACCTCGAACAATGTGTCCCCTATGATTTCAAATATCTCGTCAAGGTATTCCTCCTTCACATATTCCGGACGTGACTCGACAATGATTTCAGTGACATTGCCCAGTTCCATCAATGTTTTAAGGATTTCGTCACGCGCATCCCTTGGAAGCTCGTATGGGTTTAGAAAGCTTCCTGATGCGAACAGTTTCACGGAAATCTTGTCCTCTTCAGCTATCGGATGCCTTTGCAGGTGGTCATGGAATATCCTTAGGATGGTTTCTGTGTCTATTGGTTCAAGGGTGCAGTCTGATACGTAGCTGCACATTGTGCATCCTCCGCTGTCGCCCAATGCCCATGCACATCCTGGGGTCGGCAGGATTATGAACAGTGTCTTGGCAACACCGTCGTATGTTAAGTCATCATTGTACCAGCTTGCCCCAACCTGTTCGGGGGTTTTCGGTTCTTTTCTTTCAAAGGCTTGCTGCCTTATTTCTTTTGTTAAGTTTTCAATTTCCATTATAATATTATTAGTATCATATTATAATTAAAAATTATCCCTAAAAAATAGTTTGTTATTAAGTTGTGTGTAATGCTTTAAAAAAATAAAAAAGAAAAAGAGAAAGCAAGTTTAGAAACTTGCAATTACGTCTCCTAATAATTTGATGGATTCTGCTACGTCTTTTCCGACAGGGGATCCTGCTACGTATTGAGTTACGCCCATTTCAGCTAAGCCTTCAATTTTAGGGATGAACTCATCAGGAGTACCACATACGGAGAATGCGTCTAAAGCTTCTTCAGTTACAGCACCGATAGCTCCACCGAAGTCACCTTTAGCTAAGAATGCACCCATTTGTTCGTTGAATCCTTCAGGTAATCCGTGTCTTTCAATAACTGGAGCAGGGGAACCTGCTGCAATGAAAGCAACTACGATTTTTGCTGCGTTTTTAGCTGCTTCAGAGTCAGCACCAATGGAAGTTGCAGTGTATGCACCTACATCAAATGCTTTGTCTCCGCCTGCTGCTTCGATACCTTTTTTGATCATAGGCATAGCAGCTTCGTAGTCTTTAGGGTTGGAAGCGTTAATTAATACACCATCTGCGATTTCTCCAGCGGTTTCTAACATTTTAGGTCCTTGAGCACCCATGTAAATAGGGATGTGTTCTTGAACAGCTTTTGCTCCACCTAATGCTGCACCAGCTTCGGTTTTTTCTCCAGCTAATAAAGTGTTGATGTCAGCGATTGCTGCTTTAATAGTGGATACAGGTTTTTCCCAAGCGATTCCTAAAGCATCGAAAGTTGCTTTGTCACCAGGACCAATACCGAAGGTAGCTCTTCCTTCTGAAATTTCGTCAATGGTTGCGATAGCGGAAGCGGAAATTGCAGGGCTTCTTACGTATGGGTTGGTTACACCAGGACCCATTTTAATGGTTTCAGTTGCTGATGCAATTAATGCTAAGGTTTCGTATACGTTTTTATTGTTGTAGTGGTCTGTGATCCATGCGTATTCAAAACCGACGTCTTCTGCTAATTTTACTAAGTCTACTAATTCATTTAATGGTATTTGTGGTACGAATTCTATACCGAACTTCATATTTTATCACCAATAATATTTTAGGTTAGCAATATATAAAGTAATTTTTATTTGAATTAGATAGAAAATTTTAAATATCATTTATGTTATTGTCCTCCGGTTCTTATAATAAAATAAGTGTTATTAAAAAAAATATTTTTTGTAATACTCAGTTAGTTTCACGATCTTAAAATTTAATTTTTGAAAAAGTCATTTTTTTATTTATTTTAGCATTGTTGTTTCTATTTTTTATTAGTCATTATAACTCTATTGATTAATTTTGGTATTAATAAATTTTAATATTATTTTTTAATATTTTTTGCAATGTTTTTTAATTGATTTTGTTAATAAAACTTCCCTCTCTATTAGATGTGCTATGTGTTTTATGGCGATGACCTAAGTATTATTGTTTAATACAATCTTTACTATGATGGTTGCTTTTCCACATGTAGCTATAAATTATCATATTTATTGTATTAATTAAATTATTAATATCATGAATGTGCTTTTGTGAGTACTTGAGTTTTTCGAGTATGATGTAAGTTTTGTAGATGTGGTGAAATTTGATTATAGAAACTTTTATATCAAATTTTATATGTATTATAATACTCGTCACTTTATACTTATTATGTCTGTTATGTGATTCAATTCTGTTTGATCCTGGCAGATGTTACTGCTATTGGGATTCGATTAAGCCATGCAAGTCGAACGAGTTTAGGCTCGTGGCGTACGGCTCAGTAACACGTGGATAATCTACCCTTAGGACCGGGATAACCCTGGGAAACTGGGGATAATACTGGATAGGCAATTTTTCCTGTAATGGTTTTTTGTTTAAATGTTTTTTCGCCTAAGGATGAGTCTGCGGCCGATTAGGTAGTTGGTTAGGTAATGGCTTACCAAGCCGTTGATCGGTACGGGTTGTGAGAGCAAGAGCCCGGAGATGGAACCTGAGACAAGGTTCCAGGCCCTACGGGGTGCAGCAGGCGCGAAACCTCCGCAATGTGAGAAATCGCGACGGGGGGATCCCAAGTGCCATTCTTAACGGGATGGCTTTTCATTAGTGTAAAGAGCTTTTGGAATAAGAGCTGGGCAAGACCGGTGCCAGCCGCCGCGGTAACACCGGCAGCTCTAGTGGTAACAATTTTTATTGGGCCTAAAGCGTCCGTAGCCGGTTTAATAAGTCTCTGGTGAAATCCTGTAGCTTAACTGTGGGAATTGCTGGAGATACTATTAGACTTGAGACCGGGAGAGGTTAGAGGTACTCCCAGGGTAGAGGTGAAATTCTGTAATCCTGGGAGGACCGCCTGTTGCGAAGGCGTCTAACTGGAACGGTTCTGACGGTGAGGGACGAAAGTTAGGGGCGCGAACCGGATTAGATACCCGGGTAGTCCTAACTGTAAACGATGCGGACTTGGTGTTGGGGTGGCTTTGAGCTGCTCCAGTGCCGAAGGGAAGCTGTTAAGTCCGCCGCCTGGGAAGTACGGTCGCAAGACTGAAACTTAAAGGAATTGGCGGGGGAGCACCACAACGCGTGGAGCCT
>NZ_CACYJE010000056.1 GCF_902774605.1 uncultured Methanobrevibacter sp. | reverse complement strand
CACAGTTAGATCAAATAATCTATGTTTTAAATAATTCAAAAAAATTTTATTGTTAACTAACTATAACTTATTTAGTTTAACATTTATAAATAAATCGATAGCCTATAATGATTTAAAGACAATTTTTATCTCAACTAATAAATTTAACAATTTAAATGGATTTAACGTTTATATAACATTTACCGATCCATATTTATCAATCAATCGAATCATATGATTAGAATATACCAATTCCCAATATATTCCATTTAAGTAAAACAAATCGTGTTCTTTGACTATTCTAACATTCCAATCAATACTCATTAATATATCCCTAATTGCCTTGATTTCTTCAAGGGATTTTAATGGAGTTACTTTAAACATTTCACCATCTTTAAATTTAACCATTTCATATTTACGTCCAACTTTATCAATATCCGGAGGTTTAACATTCCTAATAACTTCGGCTTTATAGAATATTGGCGATTTTTCCGCTGATTTATATCATTTAAAAGTATTGAATATTATCATGTCATCATTGAATGTGCGAATCTTGTAAAATTCATTGTCGAAAAAATGGATTGAAGAAGAAAGATTAATTCGATTGATGTCCCAATCATTTCTCTCCAAAACATCAAATATCAATTCAGATTCCGGGAAATTCTTGAATTTTAAATGTTTCCTCATATCCCAGTTAATTTCTTCATCATTTACAATGCATTCTATTTCACCATCATCGATAATGAATTCAATGATTGCCATTAGTTTTGATTCCTTTACAGAGGATTTGACTATTATGAATTTATAGATGCCTAAATTAAAGAAAATGAGTTTAATACTCGAAAAAATAAAAAAAGTGTAGATGCATCTGCATCTACTTGATTCTGATTTTCACTTTTTTAGTCACTTTATTGTAGTACTTGTTGCCCTTGAATGATACCTTGGCATTGTATTTGCCCTTCTTGGTCAATTTCTTGATTTTAAAGGTTGCCTTACCCTTGCTGTTGGTTTTTGCCTTGAAGGTTTTCTTGCCGATTTTAATGGTGACCTTTGCCTTCTTGATTGCCTTTCCAACATTGTTTTTAAGAACAATACTGTACTTTTTGACCTTAACGGATCGTTTAAAGGTTTTCTTTTTAGCGGTCAATTTCGGTTTCGCCTTTTTAACAGTGACCTTAATGTTTTTAGCTGACTTGTCATGGACGGCATCGCCGTTGAATACAACATTAGCAGTGTATTTTTTAGGGGCAAGTCCCTTGGTTGAGACTTTAATCTGGCCGTTCTTGTCGGTAGTGTAGGTTTTAGCGCCGTTCAAGTTAACAGTTACCTTAACGCCGCTTAAAGCCTTGCCGGTGCTGTCCTTTAATGTGATGACCAAATACTTGTTGACATTGTATGTGGCGGTTATTGCAGCGCCGGTTATTTCTGTTTTGAGTTTATTTACAGTTACAGTTCCATTGCGGATGCTTACATTGTAATCTCCGCTAAATGTTGCATTGACCGGGTAAATGCCGCACTCATTGAAGGTGTGCATTGCCCACCAGGTTCCGTTGCCTGAATAATTTGCCTTGATGAAATTGCCGTCAACTATGAAAAATACTTCGCAAAGCATTACATCGCCCAATAATTCGGATTTGGCGGTTATGTTGACTGTCTTGTCGGTGGTTGTGATGTCAGTCACGTTTAAGCTCAGCTGCCTGTTTGTGAATAGCACTTCTGCAGAGGCAATATAGTATGAGTCCTCTTCATGGCTTACTGTTATATAATACTCGCCCACATTCTCCAGGACTATTTTACCCTCAGCGTCTGTGGATATAACCTTATTAATCTCAGCACCGTTGACAACACCCTTAACGGTAATGTTTATACCTGCTTCCGCATCTGTAATGAGCGGCACAATGGTATCCGCACCAGTGTTTTCAATTCCCTTCGCTCCCCAGTAGGTGACATTGGTGACGTTGACTTCAACATCCCCGTAGGAATATATTGCATTTAAAATATTGTCATTTCCCACGAATCTGATTTCCAGATTATTTCCATTCTTTGTCACGTTAAATGATTCATCATAATAGACATCTGCCTTATTGTTTAGGAATGTGGAATGGGAAATACTTCTACTGTATACCTGTCCATCAGTATATTTAAAGTAAATTGCAGAGCCTACCTCTGCCTCATTACCTGTGAATTTACAGTCGGTCACGGTGATGTTGGCGTAAACGCCAATGGCTCCGCCCCCATTGTTAACTCCACTTGCCTTGTTATCGGTGAAGTTACAGTTTGCAACCTTACAATCATAACTAATGAAAACTGCACCGCCAAAGCTGTATAATCCAGTCACTTCGTTATCTTTAAAGTTACAATTCAGGAGATTGCCTGTACGATAGAAGTAAACTGCACCAGCATCACCGTTGATTCCATTTGCCTTGTTAGCGGTGAAATTACAATCAGACACATTGCCATCATATTCAATGAGGATTGCGCCGGCATAGTTTTCCGCAGAGTTATTGATGAAATTGGAGTTTGACACTGCACCAATGCCTCTAAAGTAAACTGCACCGGCATAAACAACAGCAGTGTTGGCTGTGAAATTGGAGTTTGACACTTTACCACTACTGTTAAAGTAAACTGCACCTCCCTCATCATAGGCAGTGTTATTGATAAAACTACATTTTGACACGGCACCAGTATCATCAAAGTAAACCGCACCACCATACTTATCGGCAGCGTTGAGTGTGAAATTACAGTCAGTTACATTACCATCAAAATAGAAGTAAACCGCACCACCATTAGCTCCAGCCTCATTATCATAGAAGTTACAATCGCTTAGAGTACCATTATCATAGAAGTGAACCGCTCCACCATCAGTGGATACATGGTTATTGGTGAAATTGGAATATGATACATTGCCTCCCTCATATAAGAGGACTGCTCCGCCCCCAACACCGTCGCCGGTTGCTTTGTTGCCGATGAAATTGGAGAATGTCACATTACCCGGAGAGTTAAAGTAGACCGCACCACCTTCCAATGTTGCAGTGTTGGCGGTGAAATTACACCTTGTCACACTACAGTCACCATTGATTCTGACAGCTCCGCCAATGTGTGCAGTGTTGCCGGTGAAACTGGAATCACTCACACTACCGTAAATCATCATTATAGCGCCAGCAAATTCAACACCAGTGTTATTGATAAAAACACAACCTGTCACTTCACCAGTATCCATGTAAACCGCACCACCATAGTCTGCAGTGTTGTTAGTAAAAATACAATTCTCAACCACACCTGATCCTTTGAAATAAACTGCTCCACCATCATCTTCAGCATGATTGTCCTTGAATGAAACATCCCTGATGATTCCATCCACAGTGGCGATTGCACCACCATTATCTGCTGAGTTGCCGATGAACTCTCCATTGAATACGACATTCTCGAATGTTTCAAAGAAATTGACTCCTCCGCCTCTAGGGGAAGTGTTGTTTATGAAGTTAGAGTTGAATGTGAGGTTGGAAGGACTTTCACGGTAGTTTACGCCTCCACCGTTCAGGGATGCAGTGTTGTTTATAAAGTCACCGTTGAATATGCTGTTGGATGATGTGTCCTTGAATGTTATTGCTCCACCGTTTCCGTCTTCTGAATCGGCTTGGCCCAATGCACGGTTGTTTGTGAAGTCCCCTGAGAAGTTGTTCCCATCGGTAGTGTTGTGGAAAAACATTGCACCACCGCAGGATTTTGCAGTGTTGTTTATGAATTCAGCGTTGAATACGTTATTGTTTGCCTTGTTGTAGAAAAAGATTCCTCCACCATACAGTGCCCAATTGTCCCTGTAAATACCTTCAAACCTGTTGTTGTCAGCCTGATTAATAAAAAATATTGCTCCTCCACTGGCAGCTCTTGCCTCGTTAGCTATGAATTCAGCGGTGAAGTTATTGTTCATGGAGTTTCCACGCACAAATATTGCACCACCGCCTCTTAAAGCAACATTAGCTTTAAAGCAGCCATTGATTGTGATATTGCTGATTGCACCGTTGAAGTATATTGCTCCACCATTGTATGCATTGTTATTGATGAATGTTGAGTTGATTTTAGAATCATTGTAGGCCTTATCAACATATATTGCCCCACCGGATGTATTAGCGGTGTTATTAATGAAATTACAGTTCACCACATCACATGAACCCATGTAAACCGCACCACCACCAGGTGCATTGTTAGAGGTGAAATTACAGTTAGCCAGATTACCTGAATCGATTGCGATAGCACCACCCAAGCCCTTCTGAGCAGTTATTTTATTGTTATTGAAATTAGAGTTTGACACATTACCAGAATCAATTACGACAGCACCACCAAAGCCATTTTCAGCAATTGCAATATTGTTATTAAAATTGGAGTTTGACACATTGCCCGAATAAACTAGGGCAGCACCAGCACAAGCAGCAGCGTTATCAGTGAAATTGCAACCCTCAACATTACCCTCATCCATATAGAGGGCACCGGAAGAGAGGCTTGCGTAATTATTGACAAAATTACAGTCAGTCACAGTACCTGATTCCATATAGACAGCACCACCCCCCACAGATGCAGTGTTGTTGATAAAATGGGACCCTGCAATATCCACATTACCATCTGAAAGGACAGCACCACCACAGTCGCCGGAAACCCCATTTAAAAATATGATATTGTTCAGGACGACATTGGCACCGCTTTCAATATGGAATATCCTTGATTTTTTCTGTGCATCTATTGCAAATCCGTTACCGTTGATTGTTAAGTTCTTAGTTATGCTTATTCCTTCAGTTATTGTGTCCGTACCTATGGTATAGGTGTAATTGCGTTCCAGATTGATTGTGCTTTTGTCTGAAGCATTATCAATCAGTTTTTGAAGCTCGCCAAATTCCCCTGATGATGACAACTCATCACCGTCGGATGATTTTAAGCTGACATCAGTTGAATCATTACTTTCACCCAATGTCGCTTTTTCCTCATTTGTCTGCAGATTATCCTCACTGATCTTATCGTTTGAGGACAATTCGATTTGATCTGTATCATCACTTGCTATCGCATCATCCATTTCGCCTGCACACACGCTGGTCAGGCTGAATAGGAAAATAACAAGTATCAACATGATTAGTGATTTGTTAACTTTCATATAAACACTTCCAAATAAAAAAAATATTATTCGTTTAGAATATTCAATTTTAAAGAAAAATAATGATCATTCAAAAAAATTAAATATACATACAATATGAATTCTATCATTCAAAGAATATATATCATATGAGTAAATCATGGAAAAACTAAGAAATTGGGTTTTTCAAAAAAATAAGTTAAAATAAAAAAAATAGTGTAGATGCATGATGCATCTACTTGATTCGGATTTTCACTTTTTTAGTCACTTTATTGTAGTACTTGCTGCCCTTGTAGGATACTTTAGCCTTATAATTTCCTTTCTTGGTCAATTTCTTGATTTTAAAGGTTGCCTTACCCTTGCTGTTGGTTTTGGCCTTGAAGGTTTTCTTGCCGATTTTAATGGTGACCTTTGCCTTCTTGATTGCCTTTCCAACATTGTTTTTAAGAACAATACTGTACTTCTTGACCTTAACTGACCTTTTAAAGGTTTTCTTTTTAGCGGTCAGTTTAGGAGTGGCCTTCTTAACGGTAACCTTAATATCCTTAGCGGACTTGTCATGAACTGCATCTCCGTTGAATGCTACCTTGGCGGTATATTTTTTAGGAGCAAGTCCTTTAGTGGAAACCTTAATCTGACCATTCTTGTCGGTAGTGTAGGTTTTAGCACCGTTCAAGTTAACAGTCACCTTAACGCCGCTTAAAGCCTTGCCGGTACCGTCCTTTAATGTGATTACAAGATATTTGTTCACATTATATGTGGCGGTTATTGCAGATCCGGTTATTTCTGTTTTGATTTTATTTACGGCTATAGTTCCATTGCGGACGATTACATTGTATGGCCCGTCGAATAATGCGCTGACCTTGTAAGTGCCGAAATCATCAAATGTGTGCATTGCCCACCAGGTTCCGTTGCCCGCATAACTTGCGTAGATTTCTTGACCGTCAACCCTGAAAATCATTTCACCAGACATATACTCTTCAAATATGTCGGATTTTGCAGTTATGTTGACTGTAAGGTCGTTGGTTGTGATATCAGTCATGTTTAAGCTTAACTGCCTGCTTGTGAAAAATATTTTTCCAGAGAAGTAGTATGAATCCTCATCGTGGCTTACGGTTATATTATACTCTCTGACATTCTCAAGGACTATTTTACCCTCAGCGTCAGTGCTTCTAGTTATATTGACTTCAACACCGTCGACAACACCCCTAACGGTAACGTTCTGACCGGCTTGTGTATATAACATGACAGGCACAATAGTGGAATCACCGGTGTTTTCAATGCCGGTTGCTCCCCAGTAGGTAACGTTTGTGACATTGACATCCCCTTTCAGTCTGGACAATATTGCATTAAAAAGGTTATTGTTACCATGGAAAGCGATTTCAATATTAGTTCCATTGACTGTTAAAGTAAATGGGGCTATAGAATCCATATTTGCCTTATTGTTCAGGAATGTGGAGTGGGAAATGGACCTGACGTGTTTGGATTCGTGGAGATTCCAGAAGTAAATTGCAGAACCCACAACGGCCTGATTGCCTATGAAATCACAATTTACCACAGTGGCATTGCCGTTGATGTAAACAGCACCACCGTCACCACTGGCTGCCCCATTACTTGCAATGTTGTTGGTGAAATTGGAATTTTCAATATTGCAGGAACCAGTATAGAAAGCACCGCCCTCTACTGATGCACGGTTGGCTGTGAAATTACAATCAGCGATATTAACGGTCCTGTCAGATGAGACAGCTCCACCAAATTCTGCAAAGTTATCTTCAAACCTGCAGTTGGTCACATTACCGGAATTTATAATTAAGACGGCACCTCCCATACTGCCAACACCGCTTGCCCTGTTGGCTTTGAAAACGCTGCCGGTCACATTACCTGAAATCATGGATATGGCACCGCCACCATCATATTCAGCAACAGCCTCATTGTTAGTGAAAATACAGTTTGAAACTTCACCAGTGCCGTTAAAGTAAATTGCACCGCCCATTACGGCAATATTGTCCCTAAATGAAACATCACTGATAATTCCGTCAACGGCAGCTATTGCACCACCATATCTTGCGGAATTGCCTATGAATTCACCGTTGAATACTATATTTTCAAAGGTTTTGAAGAAATTAACTCCTCCGCCGGTAGGGGAAGTGTTGTTTATGAAGTTAGAGTTGAATGTGATGTTGGAAGGACTTTCACGGTAGTTTACGCCTCCACCGTTCAAGGAAGCGGTGTTGTTAATGAAATCACAAGTGAAAATGCTGTTGGTGGATACGTTCTTGAATGTTATTGCTCCGCCGTTTCCGACTGTCGGATCAAGCATGCCTAAAGCACTGTTGTTGATGAAAATGCCTGAGAAGTTGTTTTTATCGGTTGTGAAGTAGAAAAACATTCCTCCACCACAGGATTGGGCAGTGTTGTTTATAAAGTCGCCTTTAATATTATTGCCGTTTGCATCCTTGTAGAAAAACATTCCTGCACCGTAGCCTGCGGTGTTGTCCTTGAAGATGCCATCGAAAGTATTGTTTTCGACTGAATTGCGGAAGAATATTGCTCCACCGCTTTGTCCTGCTTGATTATTATAGAATTGGCCTGAGAAATTGTTGTTGGTTGATTTTGCTCCAACATATATTGCTCCACCAGTTCTGGCTGCCTTGTTGGCTGTGAAGATAGAATTTATCACATTACCTGAATCCATTACGACAGCACCACCAGAAGAAGAATCAGCAGTGTTGCCGGTGAAATTGCAATCGGTCACATTACCGTTGTGCATATTGACAGCACCGCCATAAGAAGAAGCATTGTTGTTAATGAAATTACAGTTCATTATATTAGCAGAATCATTATCAAAGTAAACAGCACCACCATATTCTGCAGTGTTGGCTGTGAAATTACAGTTTTCCACAGTACCATCATAGTCAAAGTAAACAGCACCACCAAATCCTGCAGTGTTGGCTGTGAAAATGGAATCTGTCACATTTCCTGAATATATTCTAATGGCACCGCCTGCCCTAGAAGTGTTATTTGTGAAATTACAATTTGCCACTTCACCATTATCAGCGAAGTAAACTGCACCACCCTCGTTATTTGCATGGTTGGCGGTGAAATTACAGTTTGCCAAAGTACCATCACCATTGAATCTGACAGCACCCCCAACTTTTCCAGTGTTGCCGGTGAAACTGGAATCTTTCACAGTACCGGAGTACATCCTTACGGCACCTGCACCGTCGGATGCAGTGTTATTAATAAAATTACTGTTTGACACAGTGCCTGAAATCATTCTTAAAGCACCACTGTTTTCGGCAGAGTTGCCGGTGAAAATGCAATCTGTCACAGTGCCTTCATCCAGGAAGTAAACCGCACCGCCATCATTGCGTGCACTGTTGTCTGTGAAATTACAGTTTACGAGTTCTCCATAACCATTGAAGTAAACTGCACCACCATAGTAGGCTGCATTGTTGGCTGTGAAATTACAATCCCTAACCTCACCGAATCCTGCGAAATAAACTGCTCCACCGTCTTCAGCATGATTGTCCTTGAATGAAACATCCCTAATGATTCCATCTACAGTGGCGATTGCACCGCCTTTGACTGCGGAGTTGGCGATGAACTCGCCATTGAACACTACATTGTCGAATGTTTCAAAGAAATTCACTGCTCCGCCTGTAGGGGAAGTGTTGTTGTTGAAGTCAGCATTGAATGTGATGTTGTATGGTGTTACGCGATAGTTAACCGCTCCACCGTACAGGGATGCATTGTTGTCTGTAAAGTTACAGTTGAATATACTGTTGGAGGAGGTGCCCTTGAAGGTTATTGCCCCACCGTTTCCAACTGTCTCATTAAGTTGGCCTAAAGCGCAATTGCTTATGAACTCCCCTGTGAAGTTATTTCCATCACTAGTGTTGATGAAAAACATTGCCCCGCCGCATGATAAGGCAGTGTTGTCTATAAAGTCACCGTTGAACCTATTAGAGTTTGTTTTTCTGGAGAAAAAGATTCCTCCTCCATAGCCTGCAGTATTGCCTATGAAATTGCTTTCAAAACTATTGTTTTCAGTCATATTATGGAAAAAGATTGCTCCTCCACTCTGTATTGCCTTGTTGTCATAGAACAGGGATGAAAAATTATTATTAGTTGATTCTGTTTCAACATAGATTGCTCCACCCTTTGTTGCAGTATTGTTAATGAATATGGAATTTATTTTAGAACCTGAAAAGTATTCATCAATATATATTGCTCCTCCATAAGTAGCATTGTTTTCTGTGAATATGCAATCAGTAACATTTACACTGGCCATTACGAGAGCGCCCCCTCTATCTGCAGTGTTGTTTGTGAAATAACAATTGGAAATATTTCCAGAAGCCATACCCATAGCACCACCGGAACCTACGGCAGCATTGCCAATGAAATTACAATTATCCACATTACCTGAACCCATGACGAACAGGCCTCCGGCAAGCTCATCAGCAGTGTTATTGACAAAATTACAATTTTCAACATCACCTTTTTCAATCATTGCACCACCACATAATGATGCATTGTTGGCTGTGAAATTACAGTCAGTCACAATTCCAAAGAAACCCGGATAGAAGAATAACGCACCAATGTATTCAGCATTATTGCCAATGAAAATTACAATTTGACACATTACCATTAGCATTAAAGAAAACTGCACCTGCATATTCATCAGCATTATTGGCGATGAAATTACAATTTGACACAGTACCATTACTATTAAATAAAACTGCACCACCATAGCCTTCAACACCGGCTGCAGTGTTGTTGGTGAAAGTGGATCCAACAATATTCACAGTACCATTTGCAAGGATGGCTCCACCATAGCCCTTAACGTATCCGTTTGTGAATATGATATTGTTCAAGACAACATTTGTGCCGTTTTTAATATTTAATATTCTTGACTTGCCCTGTGCGTCTATTGCAAATCCGTTACCGTTGATTGTTAAGTTCTTGCTTATGATTATTCCTTCAGTTATATTGTCTGCACCTATAGTGTAGGTGTAATTGCGTTCCAGATTGATTGTGCTTTTGTCTGAAGCGTCATCAATCAGTTTTTGAAGCTCGCCAAATCCCCCAGAGCTTGAGAGTTCATCCTCATCTGTTGCTTCAAGCTCAGCTCCATTATCATCTGTTTGTTCAAGCGTTTCGCTTGCCTGGAGGTCATCCTCAAGTGTTGAGAACACCTCGATTTGACTTGCATCTTCACTTGCCAGTGAGTCATCCATTTCACTCGCATATGCATTTGCGAGGCTTAATAGGAAAATGACAAGCGTCAGCAAGATTATTGTTTTTTTAATCTTCATATTTAATCTCCATTTTATGAAAAAATATGCTTTTCATGCTTGATAATTATAATGTTCAATTCTAAAGAAAAAATTGTAACATATTTTTCAATAAAATTAAATTAATTATACAATATGATTTTTATCGTTGAAGCAATATATATGTATATTATTATAAGGGGTGAAAACTCAGTGAAAATTTAAAAATCAGATTTTTTAAGCTATTTTACAAACCCCATGCAATATTGATTTAAACTCGTTTCAAATTCAGTTAAATATTGATTTAAGAGTGTAACTTACTATTTTCAACATTATTGAAATATTGCTTTGAACTTGAACTAAATAAGGCACATAGAACAGTTAACTTTATATTTAAGGAATGTAATATACTAGTTTGTGGTAGAAAAATTTTTGCCAAGGTATTGTTTTGGCGAAAGGATTATATACCTATCTGCATCAATAATTAATTAGAAAATTTTTCTTTTGTAGAAGGAATTTTTTATAATTTTAAAAAATTATTCCTATAGAAATAGAATTTTTTTTAATTTTTAAAAATTTTTCTTTTATAAAAAAGTTTTTATATTATGCCTGAAGGGGTTGAAAGATAATGACAAGCAAATTAATCAAACGCAAAGCCTATGTTAATCAACTGAAGGATTATGTCAACACAGATTTTGTCAAGGTATACACAGGGATTAGAAGATCTGGAAAAACCAGTTTAATGCATAATATCATAGATGAAATCAAATCAATGGGCGTGAAAGATGAAAATATAATATTCATTTCCTTTGAATCCAGAGAATACTACCATATTGACAATTCCCAACAATTGGATGAAATTGTTTACAGCAAAACAGAAAATCTTCAAGGAAAAATATATCTGTTTTTTGATGAAATCCAACAGGTGGAAGGTTGGGAAAAATCCATTAACAACTATAGGGTTTCACTAGACTCAGACATTTACATTACA
Organism: uncultured Methanobrevibacter sp.; assembly: GCF_902774605.1. GTDB lineage: Archaea > Methanobacteriota > Methanobacteria > Methanobacteriales > Methanobacteriaceae > Methanocatella. The sequence continues at coordinate 478 of NZ_CACYJE010000056.1, read as the reverse complement.
GGTTCAAATTCAAAACTATTATCCGGTGAGCTTGCAACACTTTTGACTGGAAGATATCTTACAATCAACGTTTATCCATTTTCATTTAAGGAGTTTTTACAATACAAAAACGAAATCGATGGAATAGAATTAACAAGTGATACAATAACTAAACTGTATGATGAGTACTTTAACTTTGGAGGCATGCCCGGTATCCAATCATTGGGCAGTGATGAATTTAAAAAATTAGCCCTAAAAGACATTTATAATTCAATATTGTTTGAAGACGTTGTTTCTCGTTTTAAAATTAATAACATTGACTTGCTGCAGAGATTTGTAAGGTACATGGTCAGCAGCACAGGCGAAATATTTTCCTCCAAAAGCATTAAGAACTACTTGAAAAGCAACAACATCTATACTTCCCAAGACACATTGCTTAAATACAATCAATATTTGAACCAGTCATTTTTCATTTCCAAATGCAAATGCTTCGAGCTGA
>NZ_CACYJE010000055.1 GCF_902774605.1 uncultured Methanobrevibacter sp. | reverse complement strand
CCTGAAATAATACAAGATGGGGTCAATGGATTTATAACGGAACCTAACAATCCTGAAATGTTAGCTGATAAAATTTTAGAAATTACAAATATCTCTGCTGATGAAATGTTTAAAATTAGAAAAAGAGCGCAAAATGATGTTAAAAATATTTCTAGCGTAGATAAAACAATGGAAAAGTATGTTAAAATAATTGAAAATAATTATTTTGTCAAATGAGGTGAACAATTTAATGTATGATAATTTTAAAAGATATTCTGAAAGTTCAATAAAAAAGAATGGGGAAAAAATCAACATCTGTATTTTTTATAAGGATAGGGTTCCTTTTGATTTAAGATTAGTTACAGTTTTCAATGAAATTTCAAAAAAACTTAATTATAATTTTTTCATTGTATATCCGCAAGATTATCCTAAATTTAAAGAGGATATTTCAAATAATAATATTAATTTTGATTATATAATTCTGCAAAGGGATTATTTTGATTTTGAGATTGCTAACAGCCTCATAGAGAAATCTGAATTATTTGACTATAAACTTGTCTATGAAATTGATGATGATCTTTTACATATGGATGAATCAAATCCTGGGCATAGTTATTATATGGGAATAAAAGATAATTTAGAGTACATTATTTCAAATGTAGATCTTGTTACTGTTACAAATGACAATTTGAAAAATCAATTGGTGTATTTAAACGAAAACATTATTGTAATCCCGAATAGATTGGTTAGTGATTGGTTTAATCAAGAGAATAAAACAAAAATAAACTCTAAAACCATTGTCAACATTGGATATATGGGTTCAATTTATCATTCATGGGATTTAATTTTAATCAAAGATGCAATAAAAAAAGTTAGGGATTATTTTTTAAAAAAAGATATAATAATTGCTTTTGAGTTAATTGGAGGCACTACTGATGAATTAGGCTTTGCAAATCAGATTCAAGTTCCTTCAGGTCATCAGAATTATTTTAAATTTATAGATTGGTTTAAAAAAATTGTTAATTGGGATATTGCCATTGCACCATTAGAAGAAAGCAATATCAACACATGTAAAAGTGAACTTAAATATTTGGAGTATGCCATTTTAGGAATTCCTGGAGTATACAGTAATGTAGGTCCGTATGTTATTAGTATTGAAAATGAAAAAAATGGATTGTTGGTGCGTGACAATTCTCCGGATGAATGGGCTGAAAAAATTATTAAGCTAATTGAAGACAAAAACCTTCAAGAAACCATTATTGAAAATTCATATAATGATGTGCTGTCTAATTATCTAATTGAGGACAGTGTCGATGATTGGTTGAATCTCTTTGAAGAAAACACTGACGAAATTGTACTTGATAAGAATATTGATTCTATCAAAAAAGAAATATTTTCATATTATTCTCCAAATTCCGGTAAAGAAAGAATTTTATTGGTTGGACATAGTGGGAATAATGGTGGCGCAGAGATACTTCTAAAAAACATGATTAATGAGTTTAAAAAACAGGATATGGAAGTTGTTGTTTTTGTAAAGTCAGAGGGTCCTATAATTGAAGAGTATAAAAAAATGGCTCCCACATTCATTGTGAATACTAATGAAAAAATGGAAAAATATATTGATGAATTAAGTAATTTAAATTTTGAAAGTGCTATTTTAAACACTGTAATTACTGCTAATTTTATTGATACCTTGAAAAAACATGATTTTTATATAATAAGTTTGGTTCATGAATTACCAGGTGTAATAAAAGGTTTAAAAGCAGAAAAATTATCAAAAAAGATTGCTCAGCATGCTGATCTTGTTGTTTTCCCATCAACTTTCGTAGCTAATAAATTTGAAAACATGTTTAAAATAAGAAACTTGAAATTAATTCATTCACAAGGCTTTTATAATATGTTTAATGATTTTAATAAGGAAGAATCCAGAAAAATTTTGGAAAGCAAACATGATATTCCAGAAAACAATCAAATTATATTAAATGTGGGTCGTGGTGAAGAAAGAAAGGGTTTTGACATATTTTTAGAGGTATCCCAAAAATTGGAAAATGAAAATCTAACATTTATCTGGGTGGGATATATCAATGAAAATCTTCAAAATGATTATATGGATGAGATTAATTATTCTAAAAATCTGATTGTAACAGGTTTCATTTCAGATAAAAAAGAAATCATGAGATATTATGATTCATGCGATATATTCTTATTAACTTCACGGGAAGATCCATTTCCATCAGTAGTGTTGGAGGCATTCAATGCAAAAAAACCAGTTATTGCATTTGAAAATGCCGGAGGTTTTAGAGACATTGTTATTAATGATTTTAGTGGATATTTAGTTGAATATGAATCAAGTGATGCATTAGCCGATAAAATTAAATTTTTAGTAAATAATACTGAATTGAAGGAAAAATTAGGAGATAATGCTCATAAGATTTGTGAAGAGCAGAAGTTTGATGAGTATGTTAAAATCTTAAAATCATATTGCATTAACGGAAAAATTATGAGTAGGGACAATATGATTTATGATTTGAAAAATGAACTTTCAAAATTCAAAACAGAAAATAAGAAGTTAAAAACTCAAAATAAAAAATTATCTAAACTAAATAAAGAAATTCTGTCTTCTTCAAGTTGGAAACTTACGGGACCTCTTAGAAAGATTAAGAATTCTTTTAAAAAATAATTAAGGTGGATATAATTGAATTGGAGCGATTGGAATTTAAGTAAAGATGATTTTGTCTATTTAATGATATTATTATTCATTTCATCATTTTCAATTTTTAAAATGATTGATTTTTGTTGGTCCGCATGCATATCCAATCCGGATATTGCGGTTTATCTTCTCAGTGGTTTAAAATATGCTGGATTGGACTATTATAATGTTGTGTATCCATCAGAACTATTTTACACTCCGATATTGTCATTTTTATCATCATTATTCTTTAGATTGGGCTATGTTGATAAGAATGCAATAATTTTGGTCGTAAGTTTTATAAACTTTTTAGGGTTTTTTGGATTATATGTCCTGTTTAAAAATAGATTCAATCCGTTACTAAGCTTAATTGGTGTTGTGATATATGGAAGTTTACCTTTAATTATAGTTAATACCACTAGGGGAATGATTGATCTTGCTGCGATTTCAATTACCTTTTGGATATTGGTTTTTGCAATAATATCTATTGAAAAAAATCCAAAATATTTCTTAATAACATTCCCATTATTTGTCATAGGCTTTTTTACAAAGTATCTTGTGGGTTTCGCATTGCCATTGATTGTTTTATATTATGCTATGGACAAGGATATAATAAGTAAACTTGATTTGTTGTTGAGCGATAAGGCTGTTTTTAACCAAAAACTTAAAAATTACCTTAAATCCATTGAATTTAAATATATTGTTATATCATTGATAATAAGTATTATTTTATTTTTAATAATATCTAAAACTTTAATTTTAGACTTTGGAGGTTCATTGACCTTTTTTGAACAGTCTGTAAAGACATTTAATGGCACTCAAACTCCAAGTAATATTATTGATTTTAATAATGACAAGTCTTATTACATGGACCATTTCACGGATATTTTATTCTTAGCCGGGTATCATTCCAATATTTTCATGGATATATTATACGGTATTTTCATTGTTGGGTTAGGAATCCGCGTGGTTAGTTTTATAAGGAATTTTAATCAATTTAATTCTGATAAAAAATCATTTAAAACTAAGAATCTATATAAAATATTGTTGTTTTCTAGTGTGATTTTAATTTTAGTTGCTTTTATTATTTTTAAGGAAATTCCTAATCATATGGCGATTAATGTTTTATGGTGTATTATTATACTGATATTTTTTTCACTTTTAGATAAGTGTGTTTCAAATAAAAAGTTTTTATCTGTCGACTTATTATTTTTAGCATATTTTTTACTATTTTTCACGTTTATGTCATTATACACTGTTAAGGTTCCAAGATATTCATTGTTTTTTATTCCTCCATTTATTTACTTTGTAATTTGGGGTTTAAATGCTATTGTTGGATTTTTAGATGGTAAAAAGTTATTTGAATTTAATATTAAAAATGTTGTTACAATTGTCATTTTGGTAATATTTTTATTGTTAACCGTTTCAGTTGTTAATAATCCTATGGATTATGATGAATCAAAAAAAATGTACAGGGATGTTTTCGCTCATGATTTTGAGAATGATTACATGGAGGTTTGTGATTTTATTAAGGAGTATGATGGAAATTATCATGATAAAACTTTTGCATCATTTTATCATCATTCTAGGATAATGCGTTGGTATTTAAATGTTGACCCGCTTATTCTTGATGAGGATTCCTCTTTAAAAAATTTCAATCAAACAGATTATGTTGTTCTTAATTTGGATAAAAAATTGGATAATTATGATTTGATTTATAAAAAAGGAGGATTTAATGTTTATTCATTAAAATGATATTTTAAATCATTTATGGAGTTTCTCTAGAAATGTATTGGTTGTCATATTCATTAATTTTTTTTTCGTTAAAGGGTGTCCGCCAAAACTGATTTTTGATTGTTGAGTTTAGTAAATGTTTACATCGAGCTTTAATTGGTGTGTAGTAGATATGCTTTCGCAGAAATCTACTATATCTTCTTTATTGTTTTGTTCTCCTTGAATTAGGTTGTATAATCTTTTTATATTGTATGCTACTGCATCTAAGTTGAGTCTTTCTTCAGTTTTTACCATTCCAATGACTATTTCTTGGTCTATGTGATATTGTTCTTTGAATATTCCAAATGGCCCTTCTACGCAGGTTCTTTTGCTGAATTCTTTTTTGTATTCTTCTTTTTTCATTTTAAAGAACATTGCTCTTTCTAATCTTCCGCCGTTTTCTGTGATGGTTTTATGTGTTTGTTTTTCTGTTAAGCAGGATTCTCGGTGAATGCAGTGTTTACATGCGTAATAATTGTTGTAGAGTCTTTTTATTTTGTCAGGTTTTTCTTGATCTTCGTTTTTTTCAGTGTATTCTTTGTAGAAGTACATTGGTTGTCCTGCTGGACACATTAATAAGCCTAAATCGGAAATGTAGAAAAAGTGGTCTTTGTGGAATTGTTTTGGGTGGCATACAATTGTTCACAATTGGGATTTTAGGCAAGTATCTTGAAAAAACTTATATTGAAACTAAAAGAAGACCTATTTACATTATTAAAGAGTCAAATATTGATTGAAATGAAGATTGAGCGTGAATTGTTTTTATACATATTTTTTGGAGTATTAACTACTCTTGTTAACATTGCAGTTTATTTGTTCTTCACAAGATTACTCGGTGTCAATTATCTAATCTCAAATATCCTGGCATGGACATTATCGGTATTGTTTGCATATGTGACCAACAGGATATGGGTTTTTGAAAGCCGAAACAATGATATCCTTAAGGAGATGGCTCTGTTTTTTGCAGGACGCATTTTTTCAGGAGTGGTTGACACTGGACTAATGTGGCTTTTAATCGATGTCCTGTTTGTTGGCGATGCCATTTCCAAAATCATTGTTCAGGTGATTGTTGTTGTTTTGAATTACGTGTTGAGCAAGGCAGTCGTCTTCAAATAGTCTTTTTCTATTCATTAGACGAAATTATATTGTTTTTTCTATGGATTTTCATAAGGATATTGTCTGTAATATATACCTGTCAGGTATATGATTTCCTCTGTTGCGATTTTATGGTTTTTATTGTCAATTTTAATAATCTTACTTGAAGATAAGAATCAATTGATGATTGCACGGGCATTATTTGCCGTATTGTGTGTTTCAGGCATTTTCAACTTGATGGATGTCACCCATGACCTTGTAAATAAAATTTTAAGCAATGGCGATAACGTAAACTTTTATCGCATCACCAATATGGTTAAAAAAGGAATCATGCCTTAATGTTAATTGTCTTTTTGAAATACTTGGCATTCTTAACCTTCATGGTAACCTTGCAATCTCCCTTGAGGGATTTAGGAATCTTTATCTTGATCGATTTTTTCTTTGAGGTCTTGTACCATTTGGTTGTGATTTTCTTGGAGCCGGTAAACACCAGCTTGACGCGCTTTTTAACCGGCTCGTCCTTGTAGTTTGTGACCTTGACCTTGATGTATTTTCCGGACTTGTGCAAGTGTATCTTTGAGTACTTAAGGTTCTTGTTTGCTTTCACATGGCATTTGATGAGCTTATTGTGCTTTATATTGTAAACTGAACTGTATAGGTAGTATACCTTGTTGTTTGTGATGCTTGAATGCTTCACTGTTGACTTCTTGCATGCAAGGCACAATGCCCCTGCGTAGCAGGCCTTGTTGTACTTGAATTTGGATGATGAAACGTCAAGCTTTCCCAGGCGAGCATATACTGCGCCACCGAATATTGATGCCTTGTTGTGTTTGAATTCGCTTTTCTTGATGATCACTTTTCCCCCGACGCTGCACACTGCGCCGCCGTACATTGATGCGGTGTTGTGGCTGAACTTGCAGCCTATTATCCTGACGTTTGAGTTGTCATTGTGCTTGTATATTTTAACGTTGACTCCGGCTCCGTTGCAGCCCTTGTTCTTGTAGAATTCGCAGTTTTTAATAAGGGCGTATTTTGAGGATTCCACAACGATTGTTCCGGCTCCTTTCGGGGAGTGATTATGGCTGAACCTTGAATTCTTGATTGTGCATTTCCCGTACTCGTCACTGTAGACCACGCCGTTGTGCTGGGACTTGTTTTTTGTGAATGTGCACTTGTCGATGTTGATTGTGCTTGTTTTTTTAAGCTTTCCGCTTTCGCTTACAACGAGTATCATTGACAGGAACGCCTCGTTTGAGCTGAACTTGGAGTCCTTTATCACTAGGGTGGTGCCGACTGAGGTTTTGATGACGCTTCCCATTCCCCTCTTGTCGTCTCCAAGTGATTTGGTGGTGGATGTTGCCTTGTTGTTCTTGAATGAGGATGAGTATATTTTTATGGTGCATGATTTCTTGGCCTCTATCGCGCCGCCGTTTGAGTTTTTCGCGATGTTGTTTTCGAATGCGCAGTTCTTGATGATCAGTTTGGAATTGGAGTATAGCTTGACTCCTGCACCGTTTTCCGTAGTGTATCCGTTTTTGATTTTAACGTTTTCCAACTGTAGCCTGCAGTCCTTTTTGACGTTGAAGCATCTTGCAAGACTGTTGCCGTCAATGGTGCATCCCTTCTGCCCTACGATTGTAATGTCCTTTGTTATCCACACCCCATTCTTAAGCAGCGCATCCGTTTTCTTGTCATATTTATATGTTCCCTTCAGATGGACTTGGGAATCAGGCTTGGCGTTTTTAATTTCATTTGAAAGGTCAGTGAATGTTTTCAAGCCTGTATCTGCATCTGCATTTGAGGATTTGAGTGTAGTGTCCATTGTAGTGTTGTCTGCGGCAAGGGCAGTGTTGATGCTTAATGCCATGATGAAACCAATTAAAATTACCAATATTATTTTTCTAATCATATAACACCTTTTCCTATAATAATTGTTTATTTTTAGAGGTATTTAAAGATTTTAGAAATGATTATATGGAATTATATTTATAATGTAGTATATGGTTGAAATCACTGTGATCCTGCCGGTTTTCAATGGTGAGGAATATGTTGGAAAGGCAATAGAATCTGTCCTGAATCAGACTTTCGATGATTTTGAGCTCATCATCGTCAATGACGGCTCAACAGACAATACGCTAGAAATCATTGACGGTTTTGATGATACAAGGATTAAACTCATCAACCAGGCCAATCAGGGGCCGGGGGCTGCCAGGAACAATGCCCTTGATATCGCATGTGGTGAGTATGTGATGTTTCTTGATGCCGATGACTGGTACTGTGAGGATGCGTTAAGCACCGCTTATGGGCAAATCACCCGGTATGGTGCTGACATGACCTTTTTTCAGATGATCAACTTTGACGGTGAGAGGTATTATCCGAATGACTGGTTTGACATGAAATCCTTTGACGAGTCATTTGAAAATCGTGCATTCCACCCCTCCGAGACCAGGGGTTCCATTTTCGACCTGTCGGTGGGGGTCTGCCAGAAGATTTACAGTCATGAGTTTTTAAATAGGATCAATGCCCGGTTCCCGGAGGGAATATTTTTTGAGGACATGCCATTCTTCTTTTACGTTTACCTTAAATGTGAGAGGATATCCATCGTCAAGAAGTACCTGTATGTGAGAAGAAAGCATAAATCCTCCATTACAAACGTTGTTGATGAGAAGTTCTTCGACACCGTGCCTGCCGGCCAGGAACTTATGAGAATTTTCATTGAAAATGGATGGTATGATGTGTATAGGTATGACCTTCTTGCCTATAAGATAAACGGGCCTCGATTTGCTTTAAGAGACATGCCATTAAAACACAAGCCACACATGTTTGACCTAATTAAAAGAGACTATGAACAAATTAAACAGGGTCCATATTATGATGACTTTCTTGATGAGCTCGGGCCGGTAAAAAGGAAGTTCTTCCAGGATGTCCTGAAGTCAAAGGACTATAACGAATATGAGAAAATTAAATGATTCCGACTATGACTTTCCTGTTGATGTTATGGTCGGAGCTCTTGTAGATGATGCCGGTTTTACATTTCCCCTTCTTCAAATCCTTGGTGTTGATTTTCAAAATGCCATTGGATGAGGTTTTGGCCTTGAAGGTTTTCTTATCCTCCTTAACTTGATTTTCTTAAATGTCACGCTGCAGTCGGATTCGATTGTTACGCCTTTTTCAAGCTGATTTCCGTCAATGCTTGTGTTGGATTTGGCCTGTATGAGGGTGTTTTTGAAATGACGATGCCCATTGAATCATCTAATCACTTCTGATATTGCCTTATATTGGGCTTGAAATTCTATTTGAACTTAATGAATGGTCTTAAAAGCATCTAGCTTAGGACATCATGCCAGATGAACTCGTCTCCTGCATAATAGGTGATTAGCACTGAGGCTAGAGTGATTATTATGAATATCCACCAGATGTTGAACGGGGTGAACAGCATGAACAGTGCCAGGCATGCCAGTTCAAGGATTATGAACAGTCTCCTTGACTTGCTTGTGTAGCTGAGCACTCCAAGAATCACTGGTGTTGTGATGATTGCTAATATGTAGAGTATGGAATCGGCTAAACTCACCATTCCAGTAATCGGAAGGTTCAGGATGTTCATGAAGAGATACATTTCAAGAACTGTCAGGAAGTACCCTTGCGCTCCTCCGGAGATTGCCTGTGCGAGAGTGTGCTTTTTAAGCAGCACCCTTGACCATATGACCAATGGGTAGAGTATCCCGAAAAGTGCTCCAATAGGACCCAGCAACAGTATGAGTGCGGCGTTCGGACCGGAGAGTCCTGTTGTATGGACGCTGATTTTCCACTTTGTGGTAATTACAAGCACCACGCCGGTATTGACCGTGTAGCATAGAAGAAGACAGGTCAGGAAATTGTCCAGGTGCATTGACAGTGATATGAGAAATCCGATGAAGTATGAAACTATCCCCACGATCAATGGGATGTAGCGGTCTGAACGGTTTGATATGTCATTGTCCGTTCCGATGAGTTTCGCCCATATCATTATGATTGCCATCGGCAGTATTGAGGCAAACACGAGTGAAACGATCTCAAGTGTCCAGAAGTCCTGGTTGTGCTTGATTGACAATGTCAGGCAGATGATTAAAAACAGCGGTATGCAAATGATTGGCGGGTTGGTGAATGTTGAGATTGTCTTTGCGATTCTATGCTTGTCCATATTAATATTTATGATTGCCTAAATTAATAAATATATGTACTATGAGATATAATAAATAATATTATATTATAATTTTTGAGGGATTTATTTATGAAAATGGAAATTGATGTAACAGAAGCTCAGGCTGAAAAGATTCAAATTTTAAAGGATAATGACATCGGTGTTGGTGAGGCGATTGACATTCTCTTTGATATGAAGGAAACCATTGAGATTCAAAGTGACATTGTGCTTGACAGTAAAATCAAAGAGGTTAATGATAAGAAGGCTGAGTTGGAAAGGGAAATTGCTGAATTGGATAAGCAAATGTCTGTTTTCGACAAGCTTAAGGATACCTCCTTGGATGTTGGTCAAAAGCAGAAGATTGTTGAGAAGGAGTACGGTCAGCTTGACAAGACTTTTGACGAATTCATTTTGGATGCTAAGCACAACTTCAAATGGTCCAGGAACTTGTTCAAGTTCTAAAAACCATTCCTTTATTTTTTCACCGTCACTGTATTTTTCATTTTGTTTGCCGTTCAACAGTTGCACCGTCAATAGTTGACAATGCAACAGTTTATATAGTATGACATATTAATAATTATACTATGAAATCACTAGTAGTCTATTATTCAAGAACCAATACGACAAGAAAACTGGCCGAAAAAATAGCCAGTGAGACTAACGCAGACATTGAGGAAATCAGGCCCAAAGTCAACTACCAGGGAAAACTAGGTTACATCAGAGGCGGAAAAGACGCCATGAGCGAGAAAATCATCGACCTGGAAGAGATGGCCTATGACCCTAAGGACTATGATGTGGTATACGTTGGAGGGCCTGTATGGGCTTCAAAGGCTGCAAACCCGCTGATTTCATACCTCAACAATAATGACTTCAACAACGTCAAGTTCTTCCTCACAGCAGGAAAAAGCGGATTCGAGTCAAGCTTCAAGCAAATGGAGAAATACTCAAAAAAACCGCTTAAAACATTACAATTGACAACCAAGGAAGTCAAACAGGATAATTATGACTTAAAATCATTCATAAGCTGATAATCATGTCACTAGAAGAGTTTAAAATAATCGATGCGAAAACTCTTCCCGTAGGTAAGTTAATCACAATGATTTCAAGAGGCCATACCATATACCTCAACCATCATCTGGAGGAATACGGAATCAATGCCTCACAACAGCATCTTCTCTTCGAGATATCACACCAAAAAAACATCAACCAGGAGAAAATCGCAACAAGATGCAACATCAACAAGGGAGCGGTTGCAAGGTCAATCCGCAAACTTGAGGAAAAGGGATTGGTCACACGCCAAATCGACGATGCCAACCGAAGGCAGAACATCATCTCCCTCACCGATAAGGGGGAAGAGACATTAACCGAAAGCATTAACCTACTTAAAAAATGGGAAAAGGAAGTTTTCGACCAAAACATTATAGAAAAGGAATTACTACAAAAGGCATTAAAGGACATAGCAATAAAGACAATGGAATTAAATTTAAAAGGAGATTAAAATGGCTAATAAAAGTAAAAACATTGAAATGATAACAGGAGACCCAAAAAAGGCCATAGTCAAACTGGCCCTGCCAATGATGGTTTCCATGCTCCTCATCATGCTCTATAACATTGCAGACAGCATATGGGTGGCGGGGCTTGGAGCCGACGCCCTGGCGGCAGTGGGATTCATCACACCATTATTCATGGTATTGGTGGGACTTGGAAACGGTATCGGAGCCGGTGCAAACTCACTCATCGCAAGATACATCGGAGCCGGAAACATCAAGCAGGCAAACAATGCAGGACTTCACGGGATACTCCTTGCGATAATAGTATCAGTGATATTCACAGTGATCATCGAAGTGTTCATGGTGCCTATTCTCAAGTTCATGGGTGCCGGAAACACCATACAATACGCAATGGACTACAGCTACATCATATTCGGATTCCTCTTCGTATTCGTATATTCCGGAGTTGCCTCAGCAATATTCAGATCCGAAGGGGATATGAGAAGGGCAACAATCGCAATCGCAGTAACAGCAATACTCAACATCATCCTGGACCCTGTATTCATATATGTCCTCAACTTCGGAATCGCCGGAGCGGCATGGGCAACCGTAATATCCGCGATAATGTCATGTGTGGTCATGAGCTACTGGATATGGGGCAAAAAGGACCTCTACCTTGACCTGACACCTAAAAACTTCAACTATCAGGGACAAATGATGCTGGACAACCTTCAGGTTGCCATACCATCCACACTTGAAAGCCTCGTGTTTTCCATCC
>NZ_CACYJE010000054.1 GCF_902774605.1 uncultured Methanobrevibacter sp. | reverse complement strand
ATACTATTCGACCTTCATCGCCTGTGTATCCGCAAACGGTGGAGCATTGTACCTGGGGGATTCATCAACGGTCTCAAAGTCCAAGTTCATAAACTGCACGGCATCCAACAGTGCAGGTGCAATCTACATAAATGCATTGTGCAACGTTTCAAACTGCATATTCGATCATAATTCCGCCCTAAACGGAGGGGATGTTTATGTTGCCGCTTCTGAGTGCGGATTAATCGTTTCCAACTTCACAGGATCCCATGCTGATGCTAAAGGCGGTGCGGTTTTCATAGGAAATGCCGGATTCAACATCATCGGCTGTCAATTCACAAGCTGCGTCGCATACGAGGACGGTGGAGCGGTTCACATGAGCAATGGCAGTTCTGGCAGTGTCATGACCTGCACTTTCACAGAGTGCACTGCCGATGGTGATGGGGGTGCAGTCCATTTCATGGGCGAGGAGTGTGAAATATCAGACACCATTTTTACAGAGTGCACTGCCGAATATGGTGATGGGGGTGCAGTATACGCTAACGGCAAGGCCAATGCGACAGGTTCAGTTTTCACCAACAATGTTGCGGACAACCTTGGGGGCGCAATCTACAACTGCATGTACTCCGAGTCCGTCTTCGATTCAAACACTGATCCTGAAATATATTTCGATGAGGAGTTTCGAGAAAACCTCACCATGACAATAGATGTCTCCGGCGATAGTTTCGGTGAGGACATAATGGTATTGGTTCATGTGGAGCCAAGTGTTTCACTCAACGCCACAGCAGTCATTTCAGACACCATTAAGGTGTTTGAAATAGTCAACGGAACAGGCATCCTTAATATCTCAGGCCTCAATGCCGGAGCATATGTATTGACAGTCACCGTCAACTCAACAATGGAATACAACTCCTGCAGCAACTCAACCATGTTTTCAGTCATGAAGGTCCAACCTGCACTTGAAATCATTGCAAATGACATATATTATGGCGACGATGCCGCAATCCTCGTCAACCTGCCGGATGACGCCACAGGAATGGTCGAGCTGTACGTTAACGGCAAAATGAGTTACCTCCCCATTATAGCAGGCAAAGCATCAACAGTCATTCCGGATCTTGAAGCGGGAACATATTATGTCACTGCCTCATATGCTGGTGACTTGAATTATAACGGTTGCAGCAATAATACAACATTCAAGGTGATGCATAACACATTCTCACAGCTCCAGAAAATAATCGACGATGACACCACAGGCGAGATAACACTTGACAGGGACTACTACGGTGAGGGAAGCGAAATCACCATCTCAAAGACAATCACAATAAACGGCAACGGGCACACTTTGGATGCCAAAGGACAGTCAAGGATATTCAATGTACAGTCAGGCACTGTAGTGCTTGACAACCTCTCATTGGTCAATGGTAACAGCGACTCCTATGGAGGGGCAGCTTACTTCCAATCAGGTTCAACATGTACTGTGAGGAATTGTAATTTCACCGGCAACACTGCAAAGAATGACGGTGGTGCAGTTTACTTCTATGAACCTGGCACTGTGACAAATTCCACTTTCACAGCCAATTCTGCCAAGAAAGGTGGGGCAATATATTCTAACGGAAATACAGATACAGTAAACTCCACATTCATTGACAACAGTGCCGATTTGGGCGGTGCAATCTACAACTGCGACCATGAAATCTGCACATTCACAGGTAATTCCCAGCCGGACTTCTATTTCGATGAGCAATACCGCAAAAACGTCACCATGACTGTTAATGCTGAGGAAATCATGATGGGCGAGGACCTGACAGTCATCATCATCTTCGACCAGGACATCACCGGTAACGTTACAGTGAATATTGATGGTGTGGATATGGATGTGCCAATCGTTAACAGGACAGGAAACCTTCTAGTCCATGGATTGTCTGCAGGGCATCACAATCTCACAGCATCATTCAACGGAAACTTCGAATACAGGCAATGCAATGTCGTGATGGATGTGACAGTCCTTGAAAAGAAGGTATCTGTGATTATTGAAACCGTCAACATTCAATTCGGAGATGTGGAAACTGTTAATGTCCAGTTAAATGAAAGCATCGAGGGCATTGCCACTGTTGAAATCACTAAAAGGGGATCATATTTAGCAAACGGCACTGTCATGGGCAACAATTTCAGCATGAACTACACTATAACTCTGATTAATGGTTCAGCATCCCTCTCAATTCCTGATTTGACTGTAGGCGAATACACTGCAACAGTCCATTATCCGGGGGATGAGAATTATACAGAGGCAAATGCCACAATCAACTTCACGGTTTCAAAGCGTGACCTGAATGTCCTGGTCGACTTCAGCAACGAGGACAAGACTATAACATTCACCCTGCAGGCTAACGTTGCAGGCGTTTCAGTCCAATTCGAAGACATCATCTACGAAATCAAAGCCAACGTTAGCACCACAATTTACTTGAATGACCTTGCAAGCGGAAACTACACATACATTATAACCTATCCCGGCAGCGATGCCTACAATCCGTACATGTCAACCGCCAACATCACAATCTCAAGAATCCCTGTGAACGTCACAGTCAAAGCAGACAACATAACCTACGGCCAGACACAGAACGTCACCGCCATAGTCCCCGAAGGCGCCACAAGTGAAGTCAATTTCATCCTATCAAGGGGTGAAGACATCATCGCAAACACAACTGCCCCCGTCATCAATGGTGTGGCATCATACCAGATTCCTCAGCTGAATGCTGGAACATACCGTCTCAGGGCATCATGCCGTGGCGATTCAAGGTATGAGGCAAGCAGCTTTTATGAAAAGACATTCAAGGTTGATCCGAACATTGACGTTTCCCCAAAGGTCAAGATCGGGGATGACGGAAAAATCGTAATTGAGGTTGGAGACATCACTGGAAGAATAACAGTCTTTGTCGATGATGCGGAGGATGGGTCAAGGTCAATAAACAACAACAGGTTCACGTATTACCTCGTCACTGAGGACTACAGTGTAGGATACCATAACCTCACATTCGAGTACACAGGAAGCGATTTGGATGAGAACGTCTTCAAGAAATGGGACAGCACTGCTCAGAAGTACATGCCGGTTAAATACCTCATAAACATAACTCAGAGGCCGACCGAAACAGTATTGGACTCAGACAGTGACCAGAAGTTTGTCCTGGTCCTTGAGGATGATGACGGAACATTGCTGTCCAACGCCACTGGGAACGTGACATTCACAATACTTGACGAGTACGCCAATGTGGTCGCCGAGGAGGTGGTTGGTGTTGTGAACGGTATTGCAACCCTTGACATCTCCAAGTACAAGAACGGAAACTACGTAATCCAGTGGAGCTACTCCGGGGATGAGAAGCACACTCCAATCGCCCGACAGGTGAGCCTAAGCATCATCCACAAGGCATCAAGGATCAATGCCGGCGACGTTAAGATAATCTACACTCAATCCAGGTGGTATTCAGTGACAATCTATGGCAATGACGGCAAGCCATTGGCCAATGCAGCAGTCGAATTCCTCATAGGCAACCGGTTGATTTCTAAGGTCAATACGAATGCAAACGGCGTTGCAGGTGTGAGCATATCATCTAATCCGGGAACCTACTCCCTAAGCATCAAGGCTCCGGGAAAGACCGTGACCAAGAAGCTCACTGTGGAGCATATCATCTCGCTCAAGACAGTTAAGATTAAAAGGTCAGCCAAGAAGCTTGTCTTGACTGCCACCCTCAAGAAGGTCAACGGCAAATATCTCAAGGGCAAGAAGATCACCTTCAAGTTCAACGGCAAGAAGTACTCTGCCAAGACCAACAAGAAGGGTGTTGCAAAGGTCACAATCAAGAAGAATGTCCTTAAAAAAATCAAGAAAGGAAAGAAGGTGACCTATCAGGCGACTTATCTAAAGGACACTGTCAAGAAAAAGTCAAAGGTTAAGAAATAGGGATTCACCATATCCCTTATTTTCTTTTTTTCATAAGCACCATTCACTCCTGTAAACCAAACCATCGAATGCTTATTTAAACGCTTGATAATTCTCATACTTTAATGGTTTTCCAACAGAATAATCAACATGTGTCCTCACTAAAAAGATTCACAATTGATTAAATCATAATTTCATGACATTGCATCTCCATCTTCACATGATTTTTCATGATTTTGGTGTATTAATTCCTCCCTGATTCAAATCTTTTGGATGAGGGGGCTGTATTTGGAATATCAAAACATGGTCCATACTTACATATTCCACATTTGCGACTGCAGAAATGCCAATTTGAGTATATGAGAATGGAAATGGCAGTTCTCACAATGAGGAGCAATATTAAACCTTGATGCCAATGCCGCCATAAACATTTTAAACTAGAAAATAAGGATTATATGATAAAAAAATAATCTCTGAGACTCCGAGGGTAGTTCGTAAAAATATTATAGTATCACAATGGAATAGGCTCCAAGAATTCATGTTGTCTACACAACGAGAGGTTCAATGAATGACTAATATTTTAATTAATCTTTTGAGCAATTATTATAATAACATTTTTAAACTGTAACTTTCACCAGTTAATGTGCAGTATTTTTCCCTGCCATTTTTGTGTTTTTGCACATAGTCGCACTTAGGCAACGTTTATAATTATTAAAAAACATATTCAATGATAGTTATTATTTGAAACGGAGCTGTTAATATATGACTTCAGAAGTGTTGATTATGACTCCAAGTGCAGTTGCAATGGCTGCTGATAGTGTCGTTACAGTAAACGGAAATAAAACATATGAGGGTGTTAATAAATTATTCATGTTGTCAAACAATCCTCCTATGGGTATTATGACTTATAATAATGCTAATTTCCTAACTTTTCCAATGGAAACCATCATTAAAGATTTTAGAGATAAAATTTTTAAAAAAGAGTTTGACACAATACATGACTTTAAAAAAGTATTTGGAGAGTATTTAAATGATGTTTGTCATGGAAAAGATGCTATAACTTCATATTCTATTGTTGATAAATTTAATAGTTTTATAAAACAGTTGAATCAGGATTTGGATGAAATTCCTAATTTTATCAAACATATCATGGAAGAAACAACCAATATTAATAATGAAAAATATGAGAAATTACTTTTTGAAAACAAGGAGTTTGAAAGAATCTATGATTCTAAAATTCAAGAGGTTAGTGAGAATATCATATGTGATGATGATGATGTTGATTTAGTTGTTTTATTCAAAAAGTTATTTATTAAACGATTTGTGTTAGATGGATTTATTGGCATTGTCATTGCTGGATTTAATCGGGAAAACCTATTTCCGTCATATATGCATTTTAAAATCATTGTTTTAGATGGGGTCAAATTCATTTTCGATGATTGTGAAGAAGATTGTGTTGGTGGAGAAACAGCAGTTATCCTTAAACCATTTGCCCAAATCAATGCAATAACCAATTTTTTAAATGGTATTGACATGTCAACAAATTATCTCATAGCATCATATTTTAATAAAGTCATTGATGAATATTCCAATAATATGGAAGAATTGATTAAAGCCAATAGAAAAATTAATGGCAAAGACGAACTGGATATTTTAAGTGATTTGGAATCTTTAAGACAGAATAATGAGCGCATTGTATTGGATTTCGTTGGGTTTATTGATAATCTTAAAGGTAAATACAGTGAACCTATTTTACAGTCCATCATGTCATTGCCTAAAGATGAATTGGCAAATTTGTCTGAATCATTAATTAACATCACTTCTCTTAAGGTTAAAGTTCAGGATAATCTTGAAACAGTGGGGGGAGATGTTGATGTTGCAATCATAACAAAGGGTGATGGTTTTGTCTGGACTAAAAGAAAACATTATTTTGAAGAGTCCCTGAATCCACAATTTTTTAATAGAAAAAATTTATTAAATAAATGAGAAATAAATTATAATTGTCCTTTTATTGAGGTGATTTTTTATGAAAAATATATTATTAGAGAAAAATGAAGTTTTAATGGAAAGCATTGATTTGCCTATGGATTATGGTGAAACCTGTGCAAGTGAATCCATGCAACCGTTAAATGATGCAATCTATGATATAATTCATGAAAATGATGAATTTTCCCAAGAATTCATAGATAAAATGGAAAGAATGGAAAATGAAGAATTCATTGATGTTGATGATTTGGACAGTTTATTCGAATAAAAATCATCAATTTTAACTTATTTTTTTTATAAAAGATTTTTATGTATGGTATTCAACGAACTAAGGATTTTAAAAAACAATTGAAAAAGGTTAAGGATAAACAATCTCAAGAAAATATTAAATCTAAAATGAGAGAGATTGCTAATACTGTTGAAGATAATCCTGATCATTATAAAAATCTTAAAAAGCCTATGCAGAAATATAAACGGGCTCATGTTAATAACAGCTTTGTTTTAATTTTCAGGATTGATAAAGAAAACAAAAAAGTAATATTTTTTGATTATTCTCATCATGATTCAAGTTATAAATAATTTAACTCATTTTGCATGGTTATAATCCATGATGACTCATATGTCTACCGCTGCTGGTCGCATGTTCCATTTGTTGATGCAGGTTTTTCATATCTCAGTATCGCTTGCACAACATTTAATTTGGGCAAACTGAACGTAATAGTCTAAACTTTTAGCAATACAAAAAAGTTTGCCCCCAGTCCATGTTCAAAACGTATCTTTTGGGTAGAAAGATGCGGTTAAATCATGCCTCCGAGACATGATTGAAAATTACATTCTCAAAAATTACAATTTTCCCATTTAAATATTTTTTGGTAGACAAATTTAGTTACTGTTAGGATATATATTTATTAATATATAAAAGTGTTGGTAAAAAAACAACAAATATATAAATAACATGACATATATAATATGTCAAGAAAAAGTCAAGATAAAACAATAATTGGTGATAAAATCTTATATAATGTTAAAACACCAAATGGATGGTCCATCATAATTATGCCCGACAATATTTTGATAGACAATTATCATACACGTAAAGCCCATATACATCCAGACCCCCACAATCATGTTTACAAAATTGAATTGACTCTACAAGACAGCGATGAAATCTTTGAACTAATCAAGGACTATCTAAATATGTCGAATGGATTTGATATTGAAGAGTTAATGGAGATGTTGAAATGATCATTACATTAGTTAAAAAACAGACCGGTGCAGAATTTATCCGAGAAATGGAAGACACCTATAAGTCAATTAGCGAATTAGAAAAATTATTCAAAAGAACAAACAATATGAAAATGTATGTTGATTTGGAAAACTGGCAATATTACAAAGAAAACCCTCATGAAATGATTGAAATAACTGAAAGCCTAGTGACAAACAAATTATCTCTCAGCGATATGGATTTAATAATTTTAAATACAATAAAACATGAAAAACCAAGAAGCATTAGAGATTTAGCAAAAAAAATTAATAAGGATGTCAGCAATATTCAACCAAAAGTTAAAAGATTAGAAGAAGAGGGTTTCATCAAGTTTGAAGAAGGAATCAAAAACAGCAAAATTCCATACCTGACATTCGATGAAATCAAATTAGAAATCTGAATTTGTAATTTAGAACATCTCCAACTAATCAAATGATATAATTGAGACTATCAAGTAGATCCAACATCACATTTAAATTCAGGTGTTTGATTAGAAAGATGCAGTAATCTTTATTTTTCATGAAATTGGTTTTGATCAGCTCACGCCTGATTCATAATGATTAATGCATTTGTCAGTGCTAACCAAGAAATATTTTCTTTTTTCACTTAAACATATTTAAAATCCTGAATGATTTTCAGGAGAAATTCACAAAAACATTAATGTCGCGAGAATTTCAGATTGATTTTCAATCGTATCTTTCCTAAAAAATGCATGGTATTGTTCGCATTTGTTGTGATGAATTTTAGGGATTATATTTAAAAATTAACCTATTCCGGAAAAGTTCTTAAAATTTGCATTATTGTTTCAAAAATAGTTCATTTAATGTCTATATTGCAGGAATAATCCTGCAATACCAACCTTAGACATCAAATTTCCATAAAATTTAATTTTTGAGGTTTTTCTCTTTGGAGATAAACGCTCTTGTGTATTATTTATTATGGAATGCTATATATAAATGTAATTATTTTTTGGATTGGGGCAATTGACTAGTGTTTTTTTCTCAGGCGAAAAGCCTCCTACGAAAACATTGGTTGGTGTTTCCTAATATTCCTTCCTTGAAAAATGGATTTTTGTCAATTGCCAAAGATTATGGTGAAATAGGGAGTATTATAGTTCTATCGTGAAGACATTATTAGCTTCAATATATTTGTGATATTGAAGAAATATGCCATCACTAGAAACATAATTATCTCCACAGGTTTCACCTCCATTAAATTTTATGGATAATGGACTCAACATGCATTTCAGTATATTGAAACGATGATGATTAAATGATGAAGTATTTTTGATTTTTAATGTCATACCTATCACCTCCATTGGGTGAAGGCTTTTCGCAGTATTATTTTTTCTTTAAAAATTATTTAAAGCTTGTTGAAGCCACTTTGAAAAATTGTTCTCACAGAAACATCTTATATAAATCTTTCGATGAATTATATTTTGTAAAATTGAATTTTTGCCGATATTCTTGAATAGGTGATCTGTTGCATGGAGTTCTTGATTAGTAACATGAGGTAAATGATTAACGTGTGGGATGAAAAACAAAAAAGGGATTAAGAGAAATTCTTAATTAGAAAATAGTTCATTTAATGTCTATATTGCAGGAATAATCCTGCAATACTACCCTTAGACATTAAATTTTACACCAAATTTAATTTTTTTGAGGTTTTTCTCTTTGGAGATAAACGCTCTTGTGTATTATTTATTATGGAATGCCGTATATAAATGTGATTATTTTTTGGATTGGGGTAATTGACTAGTGTTTTTTGTACCTAAAATCCTCTAAAACATTTAGTCAGTGTTCTCAATATTCATTCTTTTTTTTTTTAATGTCATCAAAAAACTTGTCCAAAACAATCTAAGTTATGATGATTAAAAAAGTATTGGTTAATGGAGCCTTATAATTCCATCAACCCTGTCAAAATCGCTGTCAAAACTAGCTATTCCAGAAATATTTTTCTCACCAATTATATGAACATACATGGCATCAAAAAACGAAATTTTCGCATCATATTTGACAAATTCATTCATAGCACCATCATATAATTCGGAATCATCTATTATCTCAAATAAATGAGGAATATTGTTATATATTTCACGAATGTCTTTTGTGGGGATTTTGTTCTTTAAAACAGTTACAGTTTCAGCGATGACTAACTTGGAGATTACCAATCTATCATTTTTAATTTTTTTGTAGACCTCAATGGCTTGGGCATGCCATTGATCATTTGAGACAAACGGGCCAACAAGAAATGTCGCATCTAAAAAATACATATGAACTCACTTTATTTCAGTTTATGTTTTAATTCTACACTGGTTATAGGTTCCCAGGCTTTATATCTGCCTATCATATCATTTAGAGTTAAATGATTATTTCTCACATTTCTGCGACGATTCCTTAATAGCAATGGATTTGTTTTAGTTTTATAGGTATTCATATTATCGCCTAATAAGATATTAGTCGCCTAACTAAATCCTTTTTTAATTGCACTGAATCAATTGGTTCTGAAGCAGTATAACGTCCAACCATTTCATCCAATGATAATTCTTTGATAAATTCCAATTCCACCTTTCCATCATTATTGATTCGCCATTCAATCTTATAGGATTTGTCTAAATTGAATTCCTTGCGTATTTCTGAGGGGATGACAGTTTGGAATTTGTCATATATGCTGGTTACACTAACCATTGTATCACTTCCTAACTATATCTTGAACTTCTAATCTATTAAAATTATTGTCAATTAGAAACACGCAGTATAATGTTGTTTTCATGAAACTCTTTGAAATGTTGAATGGTGTTTAGGGTAATTTTCAAAAATTGTCATTGTCGCGAGAATCTTCAACCTAATACTCGACCGTATCTTTCCAAAACAAACATGCAATAAAATGCTTGTTTTTTAAAATTAAATTAAATTAATTTTTCAATAATGGTATAGCCAATTTTATATTAAAATATTTAATAATAAAGTTTATATAATCTGTTAAACAATATTATTTCCATGAAAAAGCCTCCAAATTGTGGGAGGTGATAAGTATGAAAAATTATACTTTTCCATTAAACATCATTTCTTCAGAGAATAGTGTTGTTGTATCCTTTTCCAGTAATTTAAAGGGAGGTATGGTTATGGAGATAATTATGTTTCTAGTCGTAACATATTTCTTTAACATTTTTCAAATGTTAGGGACATTAATGATTACTGTCATATAGGAGCATAATGTCGATTAACCGCACTCTCTTATTCGAGGTAATTAAAAAAATTCAACATCGATGAAGGACTTTTAGAAAACTCCGTCCAAGTTTTCATGGAGGCTTTTTCGCCTGAGAAGAACACTAATTGATTACATCCAGATAATAATTACATTTATATATGACATTCCATAAAACACTTAACCAAGAGCGTTATCTCATAAATGGGTTAACCTCAAAATTTTAAATTACTGGAGATTTAATGTCCAAGGGCGGTGTTGCAGGTTTATCCTGCAATATTGGGCATTAAATTTTTAAACGATTTTTTTTTAACCATCTATCAGAGATTCCTTAAATCATTAAGGGTTTGAATCATGGGATTAAACATGTTGTTTGGGTGAGGGATGGTCAGCGTAACAGACATTGATGTTAAATTCCGAACAATTGTTCCACCGGAAATACCCAATAAATTCAATCTGGACAAATCATGCAGGATTGAATGGATCATTAACGATGAGGGAAGGGTTGAGGTGGAATTCATTAGGCAATTGTCGATTGATGAGATGATCGGTCGCTATAGTGCTTCAAAACCAATCGACTCTCTACGGTTGAAACATGACTTCAAAAATAATTCTCGCTAACCTGGGGAATACTGATGATGGTCGGGAGGCTCCATCAATTGGTCGCATTTTTCCACTAAAACTTTTTTATATTATAAGAAACTTAAATATGAATGACTAATTTTAATGGAGTTCATACTAGTATGGGTATTGAAGATAAGATCAAATCAATCGAAGAGGAAATCCAGAAAACCCCTTACAACAAGGCCACTTCTCACCATATAGGTAAATTAAAGGCTAAACTATCCAAGCTGAAAGAGGAATCATTGCAGAGAAGCAGCGGAGGGTCTAAAGGACAGGGATTTCACGTTAAAAAATCAGGGGATGCGACAGTGGTGCTGGTCGGGTTCCCGTCCGTTGGAAAATCAACCTTGCTGAACAACATCACCAATGCCGAAAGTAAGGTCGGGGCTTATCAGTTCACAACCCTGGACATCGTGCCAGGGGTCATGGAGCATAAGAACGCCAAGATACAGGTGTTCGACATTCCGGGAATCATCACCGGCGCAAGCAGCGGAAAAGGCCGTGGTAAGGAGATTCTTTCAGTGGCCCGTACAGCGGATTTGATCCTTATCGTGCTGGATACGTTCAACCCGCAGCACCTGAAGGTCATAGTCAAGGAACTCCGGGCAATAGGAATCAGGCCAAACGAGCATCCGCCTGACGTAACGGTTAAAAGCAAGAAGCTCGGGGGCGTGAAGGTGTCAAGCACCTGCCCATTGACACACCTGGATGAGAAGACCATCAGGTCAATCCTCAACGAGTATGGCTACATCAACGCTGACGTGCTGTTCCGTGACGACGTCACAATGGACCAGTTCATTGACGTTTTGGACAGGAACAAGTCCTACGTTCCGATGCCCATCCTGCTGAACAAGGTTGACCTTGTGGATGATGCCTACCTTGAGGAGCTTCGCAAATACATTCCGGATTTCATCCCGATTTCCGCAGACAAGAACACCAACATCGACGAGCTCAAGGACATAATCTTCGACAACCTTGACCTTGTGCGCGTTTACCTAAAGCCGCAGGGAAGAAAGGCCGACATGGAGGATCCGCTGGTAATCAAGAAGGGATCCACAGTCATAGATGCGTGCGGAAAGCTTCACCGTGAGTTCGTGCGTAACTTCCGCCACGCCAAGGTGTGGGGAACATCCGTGAAGTTCCCGGGCCAGAAGGTCGGACCGGACCATGTGCTTGAGGATGAGGATGTATTGAGAGTGATTTTGAAGAAATAACTATGACAGCCATTTTCATAACCGGAACCCCGTGCACCGGCAAGACAACAATTGCAAGCAAATTGAATGGACGCTTGATTAAAATTAATGACCTCGCCAGAAGTCATGGTTTCATCATGGGTGTTGATGAGAAGAAGGGTTATGAGATAATAGACATTGAAAAGCTGTCCTCATACCTACATGAACTCATCAGAAACTGCGATGAGACACTTATTGTTGAGGGTCATGTCGCACACCTGCTTGACGGGGCCGACAAGATCATAGTCCTGAGAGTCCACCCTGACAAATTGAAGGCTCGATTGGAAGCTAGAAACTATTCTGAAGCCAAAATACGTGAGAACCTTGAAGCCGAAGCCCTTGGAGTGTGCAGCGCTGAAGCATATGATAAGTACGGTGAAAAAACCCAGGAAATCAATGCAACCGACCTAAGCATTGATGAACTCGTTGAGGCTGTGGAAGGAATCATTGCCGATGATGTCACATGCCCTGTTGGGGAAATAGACTTTATGGACTGGCTGATTTCATAGGCCAATTATCATACTCATCAAATGCTCTCTCACTATTTGTTTATATTATGGTTATTTAATAATTATTATTGTGTGTTTTTATAATTTGTAAAAAATTTTAAAAAACCCGTTTTTG
>NZ_CACYJE010000053.1 GCF_902774605.1 uncultured Methanobrevibacter sp. | reverse complement strand
AGCCAATCTCGACCTAACACATGAGGACAAGATGATCCAAAAATATCACCGAAAATTATCCAGACAAAAATACATGAGCCAAAATTATCAAAAAACACTTAAAAAATACTACAAATGGCTAAACAGAAAAAACAATAAAATACAAAACGCATATCACCAATTCAGCAAATTCCTTGTTGAAAAATATGATCTTATAGCCATGGAAACATTAAACATCAAAGGAATGTTTCAAAACCCTAAATGGTCTCCTAAATTACAAAAAATAGCATTATACAAACTAATACAAATGATTAAATACAAAGCAGATAAAGGAATGTTTCAAAACCCTAAATGGTCTCCTAAATTGCAAAAAATAGCATTATACAAACTAATACAAATGATTAAATACAAAGCAGAATGGTACGGCAAAGAATTCATACAAATAGACCGATTTTACCCATCAAGCCAAAAATGCAGCAACTGCGAATACCAATACACAGACCTAACACTAGAAATCCGCAAATGGACATGTCCAAAATGCAAAACAACACACCACCGAGACATAAACGCCGCAAAAAACATCCTAAACGAAGGAAAAAGAATAATCAAAAATAATGAACCCGTAAGTCAACGGGGGATAGCTTGACCAATCTTATAAACATCAAGTTTTATAACTGCCCAAGAATAAAATTACAAAAATGGTAAAAACATTAAGTAATAGACTATAATCAAAAAGATTGAACATTATAGAATGGATTAAAAAAAATAGGGTTTGTGAAACTTCCATTAAAGTTTCACGGATTTCTTAACAGTATTCTTAAGGTAGGTTGCGCTGCAGGTGACTTTTCCCGTCTTTTTAACGGTGATTTTGGCAACCCCCTTCCTGTTGGTTTTGATTTTGTACTTCTTGGAGTTGATTTTGACAATGACCTTCTTGTTCTTGAGTTTCTTGTTGATTGTCACCTTAACGGTTAATCTCTTCTTTTTAGCGCTTGCTTTTAAAATCAATGGCCTGACTTTAATCTTTTTGGTTAATGATGCTCCATTATAAGTGATTTTCATTGTGTATTTCTTGATTTTGAGCTTCAATGATTTTTTAAATGTCAATACGCCCTTCTTACTGGTTTTGACCTTATATGTCTTGCCGTTGAACTTGACCTTCACCCATTTTGAGGCTAATAGCTTACCATTGTGTGTTGAAAGCTTCATCTTAACGTTGACGCCCTTGAAATTTGATTCAGATGAAATTGTCTTGATTTTCGGCTTGACCACTTCAACCATCACCCAACTGGAGCTCTTCACGCCATCATCACCATAGTAGTAAACGTCAACATCATATTCCCCGACCTTGAGCTTCTTGATTGAGTATTTGGCGATGCCGTCCCTGATTTGAACCTTATATTCCTTGCCGTTGATGGTGAATATCACATGACCGGTTGATGCTTTCGGAACCTCAACGGTGATGTACTCATCCTCCCCGACAGTGACGGGATAGTTGAAGTCGATTTTTGGAGAAACGCTGACTCTGCCTGACTGTGATGCGACAGTGTAGTCTGTGCCGTTATACTCGGCCTCGATTTTGTGCGGCCCTATCGCAAGCGATCCGAGCTTCACTTCAGCATAGCCCTTGTTGAATTTAGCTGAACCGAACAGTGCACCGTCCGAATAGACCACCAGTTCCCCTTTTGCATCATTTGGGAGTTTCAATGACACCTTGGCGTCGCTTTTATACTTGAATATGAATGGAAGGTTGATAGAGTAGTCTATTGTGAAGTTGACTGTTTTATTCAACGGGTAGAACTTGTCGTCCCCCTCATATGATATGAAGAGCGAATAGTTTCCTGCAGGAAAGCTTGAGATGTCCAGTTCGAGATTGTTGTTCATTACGTTTTCCGGACGGGTGAATGAGTACTCCTTACCGTTGATTGTGATTTTCAAAAGCTTGTTGTTCAATGTGTCCGGCAGTATGATGTCAATGATGTTGTTTGCACCGTACCTGAAGTTGGATGCCCATACGTCGAAGTCATATGTCATGTTGACCGGCTTTACGACTGTTCGTGTGAAATCCTTAGAGGTGTAGGTCACCTTCACTTCACGGTCAGTGTATTTGATGTGGTTTTCAAGGGACAATATGTACTGGCCGTCTTCAGTGCCGGACGTGTCGATTAGCTTATCGTCAATGTATACCTTAACGGTTCCCTTAGTGTTTTTCGGTGCATCGACGCTTATGCAATCGTCATGCCCGATGTTGATCACTTCAGGAATGCTTATTATGACCTTGACGACTGTGAAGTTGAATGTCTTTTCATATGCATGGTAATAGCTGTCACCATGATACACCACCCTGAAGGTATGGTCTCCCAGCGGCAGTTTTGAGAATGGGTTTTCCGGCCAGTAAATTGACGGCCTTGCTCGTGTTTTATTATAGAGCTTGTCGTCAATGTAGAATTCCACTGTCCCGTTGGCGGATCTTGGAAACGCCAGGAGACTATGGTACTTGTCGTTTTGAAGAATCTCCCTTGGGAAGTGGAGCGGACTGTAGTCCGGAGGGAACCTCATTACCTTCAATGGTGCGGTGAGGTTCAAATCGATGTTGTTGTAAAATGCGCTGACCTTGTATGGTCTTGAATCGACTGGAGGATATATTGCAATGTATAAATCCGGTGCCTTAGGGAGTTTTACCGGAATCTTGAATGATTTCTCGGTGATTGTATCGTTATAAATCACCTCATCATCAATCTTCACCATGAATTCCCCAGTGGCGTTCTCGGGCAGGCTCACTTCAATGTCGCTCAGATTCTCCTCCCACATCTGCTCCTCATAGGTTACGTTGATTTCACCTGGATTGATGTCGGTTAGATTTTCATAAGTGGCATTATCCGCAGCGCTGACTGTGTTTATCAGGATGAGTGCGAATACAGCCAATAATATGAATCGCTTGATGTACATGGTTAAGTATATGTTGCAGACACTATTAAAATTCTTAGGTATGGTCTGAAATTTTCAATCATCAGATTTGCTCCATCTGTTGATGAATACATTGAAATCGTTTTTCTGTGGAAAAATGCCATTTTCAATATCTTTTGAACATCCCTTTTACTTATTTCAAGCAATTCTTCACGAGAAAGTTTAGGAGGTTCATAATAATCATCAGTAAAACAATCCTCTCCTAATACATCTTTCAATCAATTCATCAATTGATATGCTCAAAACTTTTGAATTTTCTTCTAATTGTGCTTTTATCCTATCATCACCAATTATTGTTTTTTCAGACATTTCCAACACCCCACAATCTAATTATCAAGAAGAAGTTCAATTTAGACCCAATGCATCATTTATTTGCTTTAAATATTTTTCAGAATGAAGTTTATTTAAAATTTCATCATTGAAACTGTCATCAGCCAATCCACGATTAATATAACCCCAAACCAACTCATCAATACTCATATGAAATTCCATGGCTTTTTTATCAAGCATTGTTCTTAATTTTTCATTATTAATCACATATGTAAAACCCACAACCATCACCTTCAAATAGCATATATAACATGTAGAGAATTGATTTTTCTAAAACATCCATCAAATGAAACAATTTTGTGGATACCCATTTCCATCATAGTATTGAAAATTGTGCAGTCATTATAGTTGAGTGAATTTCCAAACCAACTGTTTACTTCAACTGATTTTAGGTAATCCTTTTTGGTTAATTCAATTACCTGATTTTCATCATGCAATTCATCGTAAAGTTCCTTTACAGAAATTCTTGTTCCAACTGACCCGTTTAATGTTTCCACAAGAACAGTGGTGTTTATAACAGTTGCTTCATTGGACTTTTCAAGATAATCCTTAATTCTTAATGAGGTTTCATGATGAAAATCATTTTTATCATATAATCCTTTGAAATAACCTGTATCTAAGAAAATCATTGAAAATCCCCCATGAACTAATCATACCTATTGAATTTTCCAACGAAAGAATTGAAATTGTGCTTTTTTGGAGGAATTCCATTTTCCATATCTTTTTTAACATCCTTTTTACTCATTTCCAATAACTCTTCCATTGTTAGCTGAGGAGATTCATAATAATCATCACTGTACAATCCCCTCCTGATATACCTGTCTATCAATTCATCTACAGAGATGCCTAATTTAATTGATTTTTCCTTTAATCGGTTTTCTATCATATCATCACCAATTATTATTGTTTTCTTATCAGACATTTCCAACACCTCATGACCAATAATTAATATACTTTTTGGAGGTTAACTATATTGTGAATTGCCAATCATGAGACAATATTACATATGAAATAATACTGGAATATCCAATAATTACTTAGTTAATATTATATCTTAATAATATATAAACTTATTGAATTGAGAAAAAAATAAATAATCAAAATCATTAATTTAAAATTAGAATTAAACCTTAAAATTAGTTGTTTTAATAAAATAAGTTAAATTAAATACCTGTTCAAGTGTAAAATTCCAATGTGAAAAATCATGTCGGATGAATCTGAAATTTCAAAAACCCCCTTGTTTGAAGGAAAAACGCACGATGATCAAAAACCTCAGCGTTTAAGTTGAAACCAAAAGATGATTAAAAATATTAATTTAGAGAATGGAGAATTCAAATAAATTATTTATTAAAAATAAGAATTTTAAACTTGAATTAAGCATTTTCAAGATGCAAGTGAGCACTTGCATGCGAGAAGCTTTATATATGGCCTTATTCATATAATAAATTGTACTGCAGAGCAGTATGGTGGTGAGAAACCCTGGAAACATGAGGGGGCCACAATCCTCCGAATGTTTTCATTATTATCCAAAAAAAGTAAAACAGTTAAAACCTATCGGATAACTGTAAAAAAGTAAAAAAACACGATTGAGGCTGTTGAACTTAAAGCGGCCTCTTTTTCTCCCTTTTAATTGAAAACACTAAAAAAAATGGTTAATTAAATATTAACCTCCATTTTCCTAAAAAAATAAGGGTTATTTGAAATCCTTATTTTTTCCTCTCATATTTTTAGATTACAATAATCCTTGTTTTATAGACAGTTAAAATTGCAATTAAATGGAGGATTTTTAAAAATCCATTCTTTTCTCGTATTTTTAAGTGCTTTTAAACCAATCCAGGATTTGCTTGCAAATTTTAACATGATTATTCCTTCAATCATCCCCCATATATATCATGAAATTTCATTTACAAGTTAAAAACAATATTGTTTTGGGCTTATTTTTTTATATTAAAACCTAAAAATTGTTTTAGACTCATATAGAATAATTTAAATATTAATTAAACAAATATAAGTTCATACGTTTTGTTTAACAAATTTAAAGGAGCAAAAAATGAGTATTGAAACTACTAAAAACAGGGATATTTTCGTAAAATTCTGTTTCATGTATTTTTTAGTCCACATCTTAAAGGTCCTTGGAATCGATGAGGAAATTGAAGAGATAATGCCCACTGAAAAAATAACATTCAAAAAGACAGGCAAGCAAAAGATCTTTGAAAACTTCCTCGATTTTCAGGCATTAACAAAATCCGGAAAAATACTGATTTTCGAAGTAAAGAAAAATCCATTGACAAAAAAAGATTTAAAACAGGCATACGAATACTATGACAGAGTACACTGCAGACAAAAATCAGAAGTAAAATTGATAATCATAGCATTGTCTAAAAAAGGAAAAATAACCGAATACACGAAAATGGACATAACCTACCACCCACAAATAATAAAAACAAAAAACATCAACAAACAAAAAGATTTAAGTACAATACGCAACAAACTACACCACAACGAGAAATTAACAACTACAGAATCTTCATTATTGATCGCATTGCCACTATTTGAAATCAAGGAAAGTGAATCAGAAATCACAGAAGAAATCTGCACATACATCAAAAACAAAAAACACTGCATCCCCCAAGAAATAATTGATGAAATAACACTGGCAATGTATTTAAACATTATTGAATATGTAGAAATTGATAAACAAGAAGGATTACTGGAGATGATTAACATGGCACAAACATACCAAGGAGTAATAGCACAAATCAAAAACGAAGGATTTGAAGATGGAAAAAATAAAGGATTTGAAGATGGAAAAAATGAAGGATTTAAAGATGGAAAAAATAAAGGTGAAAGGAACATTATCCTTCGTTTGTTGAAAAATCATACCTTTGAAGA
This sequence comes from uncultured Methanobrevibacter sp., assembly GCF_902774605.1. Taxonomy (GTDB): domain Archaea; phylum Methanobacteriota; class Methanobacteria; order Methanobacteriales; family Methanobacteriaceae; genus Methanocatella. The sequence continues at coordinate 7,157 of NZ_CACYJE010000053.1, read as the reverse complement.
AGTAGCAAAACTTCTGGAAATTAAAGAAACTGAATTATCCAACATACTCAACAAAGTAGATTAAATCCAAAAATCTACTTTAACCACTTCTCATTAATCAAAAAAAAGGAAAAATAAGGAAGAGAATCCTTATTTCTTAATGGTTAACTTCTTAGTCACAACGGCTTTTCCGTAAGTCACTCTATATTTTACCTTTTTGCCAACTTTAAGCTTTTTGAGCATGGACTTTTTAACCTTCCAAGTTGCAACACCCTTCTTGTTGGTTTTAACCTTGTAGGTCTTCTTGTTGAACTTGATTTTGAGGGTTTTCTTTTTAAGGTATTTTCCGTTGACTTTTTTCAGCTTGATTTTGATTTTAGTGACTTTCTTGGACTTTTTAACCTTCTTGTTGGATGCCTTAATCACCTGGGTGATTTTAACCTTATTTGTCACACTTGAACCGTAATAGGTTGCCTTGATAGTGTAGGTTTTCGGTTTAATGCTTGATGGAATCTTATAGTTAATGTAACCATTTGCATCAGTCCTAACAACAGTGTTCTTGCCGTTGAAGTTAATGGTTACGCTTTCGCCTGCACCTACACTTCTGCCATCCCTAGTGACAAGAGCCTTATAATATGCCTTGCCGCTGTAGATAACTGAAACATCCGAATTTGCACTCAATTTGGTTTGAGGAATGAAATTTGAGTATTTAACTGTTACATTCAAAGGTATGGTGATTGCAGAATAGTTAGCATCCCCTGAGTAATGAGCAGTTGCAGAATAGTTGCCGTTTGGCAGTCCAGTAATTTCAATGACTGCAAATCCATCAACAACATTGGAAATGAATTTTTTTTCATTGATTGTTAGGGTAACGTTACCTGTTGCATCCTTTGGGAAGTGGAATATTACTTCATCCTTACCGTTGTCTGGTTGAATAATTTCTTCAATAGGTGAAGTGTTGTCTATAACTTCAACCATGAAGTTCTTATAAACACCATCCTCATAAACCATTGTCAAATACATTGTTGTTTGGAAGTTAGGCATAGCAATATTGAACTGGGTTCTACCATCAGTTAAGCGCTTGGTGTCGTAGCCGTATAGTTGCAGCTGACCTAAAGCCGGAACCCCTTCAGCATCATGAACATAAACTGGAATAATTAAATTCTTATTAATACGGCCAATGTAGACATCATCAACTTCAATTATCAAACTGGAATAAACAAATGATTTTGACCAATCAGTAAATGTGTTGCCTGATTGGGTAAAGTTTACAAAGTTAGTTACATAAACAGAGCTTACATTGGAACCAGAATTATTAATCTTATTGTTTAAGATACTGGTGTTTGGTCCGCCAACACTTAAATCAGAACCTGCATAAACTGCACCATTTTCATCGAAAGTATTGCCATCAACTGTTAAGCCATCTGCAATGGAATGTATTGCACCACCGATTTTAGCGGTGTTGTTAATGTATTCACAGTTGCCGACTGTAGCATCAGCACCACTCCAGCGAGATGCTCCGCCAGTATTGTCTGCTGAGTTATTTTCAAATTTAGAGTCTTTTAAAGTACCTTTGGTGCCGGTCCAGTCGGTAGCTCCACCCTCTACTGCATGATTGTTAATAAATGTTGAATTACTTACTTTACCACCATAACCAGTCCATTGAACCGCTCCACCATAATTTGAAGCGAAATTGTCTTTGAATGTTATGTTTTTTGCATTGCCGTTGGCACCAGTCCATTGAACCGCTCCACCATCAGAAGCATTATTTTTAGTAAAAGTGGTGTTGATTAAATTTCCATCAGCTACCCTCCATCCAATAGCTCCGGCAGCTTCATTCGCCCAATTATTATTAAAAGTGGAATCTTTTAGTGTGACATTTAATGCATCAACTACAACAGCACCCTGATTATATAATGCAAAATTATTTTCAAAAGTGCATCCTGAGATTATGGTGTTTACAGATTGCTCTGCAATTCCCAAAGCACCATGAGCAAAAGCTGTATTATTTTTAAATGTGGAGTCTGAAATTCTAACATTAGCATTAAATACTGCTAAAGCACCATTTGCACCATCAGTTGCAGAATTCCCTGTGAAATTACAATTAGTTAAAACACCGTTTTCACTAGAAAATTCTACAGCCCCAATACCTTCAAAAGCAGTATTATTAATAAAATTAGAATTATTTAATTTAGCATTTGCTCCATACCACCTAATTGCACCTGCATAACGACCACCATCATTATTAATAAAATCCGAATTATTTAAAGCACCATTAGCACCCATCCAACAAACAGCTCCACCATACCTAGCAGTATTATTAATAAATTTCAAATCAGTTGCAACACCGTTAGGACTATTCCACCAGAACCCTCCGCCAGCAAAAGCAGTATTGTTAATAAAATCAGCATTCATTAAAGTACCATAATCACCTGCCCAATGAATAGCACCACCATCATAACCAGCATTATTAATAAAATCAGCATTCATTAAAGTACCATAATCACCTGCCCAATAGATAGCACCACCATTACCATATTCCACATTACCATTAATGAATTTAACACCTTTAATAGTGATATTGTTAGCTGAAACACTTATTATCCTGGTTAAACCCTGACCGTCAAGAGTTGCAATGTCATCAGGATTGTCTTGTGATCCTCCGATAATGGTTAATTTGTTTTTTCCAATATCTAATGAGTCAGTTCCAGTGTAGGTTTTACCGCCTAAAAAAATAGTGTCTCCTTCACTTGCATCGTTTATTACAGTTTGTATGCTTGAAAAATCATCACCGTCTACAGTGTGATTTGAACTTAACAGTTGAGTTTCTGACTCTCCTCTTATCGGAGAGTTTTCATTTTCCTGATTTTCGGCTTGTAGAATATCAGAGTCATCTTCGTTTTGATCCATTTCAATATCGATTTGACTAGAAACCAATTCCAAGTCGCTTTGGTCGAAAGTCATATTATCTGCAGCCGCTACACAGCCTGCAGTCAATATTAAAGAAAGTATCAAAGCGAAAACGAAAATCTTATTTTTAACTTTCATTTCGATTACCTCTTATAAAAATATGTTAATACTGAAGCTCGCATTGCGAGTGAAAAAATGTTGAACTATTAAATATGATACAATTAATAGTTATATAAATATTAATAATTCAAAGTATATAAAACTATACGACTTGATAATTAAAAGTGGAAAAAATTTTCAATTGAACATTAAATAATCATACATTGTATACAATTCAAAAATAAAAACAAAAAAGCATACAAACTGAACAATCATTATACACTCATGAAATTATAACAATGTTTTAAAAAAAGAAATGGACAGGAAGAAATTTTTTACATCCCACATCCCAACGGTTAATTTCTTGGCCATACAGCCTTGCCACAATCTACAGTGCATTTGACCTTTTTTGCCAACTTTCAATTTTTCTTAAACATGGACTTTTTAACCTTGAAGAATAAGCGAATTCTTTAATAAATACTCCTAAATTCAATTTTCAGAAAAATCATTTAATTATTCTTCCAATGGCAAACTGCACCTCGGCATACCTTTCCAGGTAAAGCAGGTATTCACCTTGAGCAATGTCTGGAATTTCATCCTTAAGCTGTGATGCCAATGAGGTCAGCTCATGTTTAGTATAATCATTGTTTGCCACATAACCCGCCTTGCTGTCTCCAGCATATACTGCAATCGCATCCGGGTCGAACTCGTTGTCCGGTTCCCTGACAAGCCTTAAAGGCATGCCTCGAGTTATTTTCACATCCCTGTAGTGGTTCCTTCCGGTTATTGTGAAGAGTTCATTCATTTTGTATTTCCCTAATGTTTCGAGATTGTTCAAGTATCTCCGTTCATAGTCGATGTAGAAGTTGATTGAATCCCTTAGTTTAAGATATTTGTTTATGTCCTCTTCGCTTCCCTCACCAGGAAGGGCCTCAATTGCCCTTGTAAGAGTATTGTTTGCTTCATCAAGCATATCCAATCCGTTAGGCAATTTCTTTGACTCCTCCAATAATTGGGATGCCCAGTCATAGAGCATTCTTGCCTTGTTGTCATGAACCAGGTTCGATGGCGACAGCTCAAGCGACCTGTTGTAGCATCTCTCGGATTGGCGATAGTTATTCATGGCCTCGAGGATGATTGCCTTGCGGTTCCAGTTTCCCGCATGACTGTCGTCCAGGTCCAATGCCATGTTAATGTAGCGGAGAGCCTCCTCCTCCCGGAAATCCATATATAAGTCCCATGCCTTTTTCCCGTATTGCTCCGGCCTAGGGTCCTTGTAACCGATTTCATCATCCATATTTTCATCGTCTTCATCTCCATGGCCCCAGTTTTCAGCCTCCATGCTGCCGCCGGTGGCATCATCAACCGGATCGCCGATTTTCCACTCCCATGTCATTAAAAATCACCATGTTGCTTTTGTCATAATGGAATTTCCTCTTCAACATCACCCTAAGTGCCTCTGCAATTCAAAAAATTAATGAGAAATTAATAAAATAGTCAAAAATGACTATTTACCTTTCAAAATATCTTCTTTAGATAATCCTGTGAATTTAACAACCTTTTCAATAGGAAAACCTTCAGCAAGCAAATTTCTAGCAACATCAAGTTTACCTTTCTTTAGCAGATATCTGTCTGTTGGATTTAACATCATGTAAGTTTCCTCCTGATATTTATCATTTTCATCTTCATCAAGCATGTTAACGCTCAGCACATTGAGCAAATATACAATGGCCTTTTTATCATTGATATCCATTCCGGAACTTTCTGCGATTCTTTCAATTAGTTTACGTGCCTTTAGAAGGATTTCGAGTTGGGATTCCTCATAGTCAGTGTAGACTATCACCTGCAATGATGCAATGTCCATGTCGGTGATTTCCTCATTGTTTTTAAGTTTGTCTTCAATGCTTTTAAATATTTCCCTTGCCTTATAGTCCTTAAGGGAGATTACATGCATGGTATATGTGCATTCGTCATTGATTATGAATTCTTTTTTAGTGTAAGATGCTTTTTCAATGCATAGAATGAATAATTCCACATCATTGTTTTTGAAAATCCTCATTAATGACACATATTGGAAGAATCGCTTTATATCCTCATCTGTCGGGAGTTTTGATTGGCATTCTAGTATGAGAGTTATGACCTTATCCTTCTTCTGCACTCCCCCTGCAAAGTCTATGCGTGAAATTCCAGGACCTATTGTGGTGAACTCTGACATCATAACTGACAAAAGCCTGTATTGTATGCCTATGAATTTGAGCAGTCCGTTTGCACGTTCCTGCAGTACACTCTTGAAATTATAGTCATAGTAATGAGGATACACCATTTCTGAAATTTCATTTTTGAACTTCATACTAAGTAATATATTCTAAATCATATTTAAAATTATTCTTTTTACTAATTAAAAGCAATTATTAGGTTATATTGTAATTAAGCAAGTTTAAAGCAATATTGTTATGACCTTGTAAAAATTATGTCAATTACAAACTTGCACCAAAAACGAATATAATATGAATAGATACTAATTATAATGTAAAACCATCAAATAACCAAGAAAAAATAATAGGAGTGGAAATATACTAATTATTAATAATTAGAATTTAAAATAAGATTTGAATGAATCATTCAAATAAAAAGATACGTAAGTAATTTTTTACAAAAAAAGCTGGATTAAAAAGAAGACCTTTTAATCCTCAAAAATTCCATCATAATCAACATCCACGCCAATCATCTTATACATGGCATACAGTTTGTCCTTTCCTGTAAAGTTAATTTAACCTATTTATAATAATGAAAAGGTCTTTATTGGAATATGAATAACATTATCCTCTTTTGTTATGACATCAGTCGTATTTGAGATTATTATTCCATGATTGGAGCCATATTTGTTAATCGCATTTGTAATTTGTCTTTTAGTTTTTTCTCCAAGCCCACCCATTAAAAAAAAAGTTGTAGATGAAAAATTCATCTACTTGATTGTTATTTTTACTTTTTTGGAGCTTTTTATGTAGTAAGCGTCCCCTTTAAATTTAATGGTTGCAATGTATTTGCCTTTTTTGGTTAGTTTTTTGATTTTAAAGGTTGCTTTACCTTTGGCATTTGTTTTTGCCTTGTAGGTTTTGCCTTTAACTTTAAGGGTAACTTTTACTTTTTTAACTCCTTTGCCTTTGCTGTTTTTGAGGGTTATTGTGTATTTTTTGGTCTTTTTGGATTTTTTGAATTTCTTGTTTTTGGCAGCGATTTTTGTTTTTTCCTTGTTTATGGTTATTTTTACGGTTTTAGAAGCAGCGTAGTTGTTACTTGCAAGTTTTATGACCATATTCTTTTTGCCTTCTTTTGCTGATTTCAATGCTTTAGCAGTCAAGGAAATGGTTGCAACACCATTTGCGTTTGTGACAGCTGATCCAACAGCCTTGCCGTTCAATGTGAATGTTACCTTTTCACCGGCAACAGCAATACCGTTTAAATCCTTAAGAGTTATGGAGTATTTACCACCATAGTTGATGATATAGGCTGCATCTTTAGCAGTTATTACAAGATTCTGTTTGTTTATAACAAGAGCATATAATTCTGTGCGATTGTTATAATTTGAATCATTAGGAACATATGCAATATTTATATCATGGCTTCCGGCATTCAAGTTTGGAATTTGGAGTGTTGCAACTCCATTAACCACATCAGCGCTGTATGTAACATTGTTAACGACAGCTGATAAATTACCTCCATTTACAGGTTTGCCGTTACTGGTTACATTGACATGGATTTTAGCGGTTTTTCCATAAACATTATCCTCAACATCAAATTCAAAGTCAACACCGTATTTTACTGAACCATTGCCTGCAATGTCGTTTTTTCCATCAGCAGCAGTGTTGTTTGTAAATTGATTTGTATTGGCAGTCAATGAACCGGCATTATATATTGCTCCACCTGAAGCGGCAGAGTTATTGATGAATTTTGAATAACCAATTTTTCCATCAATTCCGTCGAAGTATATCGCTCCACCATTTCCGGTTGCATTGTTGTTTATGAATGAAGTTGATATGATGATTCCCTCTTTTCCACTGTCCCAGTAGATTGCTCCACCATTCAAGCTTGCAGTATTGTTTTCAAATTTGGACCAAGCTATTATGAAATTAGTTCCGTTGTTTAGATATATTGCCCCACCACGTGGT
>NZ_CACYJE010000052.1 GCF_902774605.1 uncultured Methanobrevibacter sp. | reverse complement strand
CGCATTCAGAAGTAAATCTTACATGAGAAACTACGCCCGTGACCATGATTTAATTAAAGGAGAGGAATAAGCATGGCACAAGGAACTAACTATAAAGTAGCTTTCAGAAGAAGAAGACAAGGTAAAACTGATTACGCAGCTAGAATGAAATTAGTCGATTATGACAAATCTCGTTTAGTTGTCAGAGTATCTAACGCTCACGCAACTGTTCAAGTTATCAATTATGCTCCTGAAGGAGACGTCACTGTTGCTTCCGCAGTAAGTAAACAATTAGCTAGCTATGGTTACTTAGGTGCTACTGGAAATCTCTCAGCATTCTACTTAACAGCATACTTATGTGCTAAAAGGGCTTTAGCAGCAGGTGTTGAAAACGCAATCTTAGACATTGGTTTAAAATCACCAATCAAAGGATCCAAAATCTTCGCAGCTTTAAAAGGTGCTGTAGATGCAGGTTTAGAAGTTCCTCACGGTGACTTCATTTTCCCAGAAGATGAACGTATCAGAGGAGAACACATTGCTGACTATGCTGAATCTTTAGATGCTGAAGAAGTTGCTAAAAAATTCTCAAAGTACTTTGAAAGAGGTCTTAATCCTAAAGATTTACCTGAAAACTTTGATGAAACTATTAAGAATATTGATGAGGCAGAGGAATAACTATGAGTTTTAATATTGATGAATGGGAACCTAAAACTAAAATGGGTAAATTAGTTAAAGATGGAACCATTACTGATATCGATGAAATCTTTGAAAAAGGTCTTCCAATTATGGAACTAGAAATAGTCGATGCCTTAATTCCAGATTTAGAAGAAGAAGTAATGGATGTTAACTTAGTTCAAAGGATGCATAAATCTGGTAGAAAAGTTAATTTCAGAGTAATTGTTGCTGTAGGTAACAAGAATGGTTACGTAGGATTAGGCCAAGGTAAAGCTAAAGAGGTCGGTCCTGCTATTAGAAAAGCTGTGGACAACGCTAAATACAACCTCATTAAAGTAAGAAGAGGTTGTGGAGATTGGGGTTGTGTTTGTGGAAGAGAACACACCGTACCTTTCAAAGTGCAAGGTAAAACCAGTAGTGTAAGCGTTACCTTAATGCCAGCTCCTGCAGGTGTAGGTTTAGTAGTTGGTGACGTGGGTAAAACTATCTTAAAACTCGCTGGTATTAAAGATGTATGGTCTCAAACTTTCGGTCAAACTCAAACCACAGTTAACTTTGCTAATGCTGTATTTGATGCTTTAAAAGAATTAAGTAACGTTAAAGCAACTCAAGAAGATCTCAAGAAAATGGGAGTTAACTACTAAATGGTGATATCATGTTTTTAGTTATTAGAGTAAGAGGAACTACCGGTGTTATCCAAAATATCGCTGACACCTTAGACATGTTAAGACTTAACAGAATCAGCCATGCAGTATTAGTCGAAGAAAATCCTAGCTACGAAGGAATGCTCCAAAAGGCTAAGGATTACATCACTTGGGGAGAAGTCGACGCTGAATTTGTAGCAGCTATGATTGCTAAAAGGGGAAGACTTCCGGGTAATGTGAAAGTTACCGACGAGTATGTGGCTGAAAATACTGATTATGATAATATTGAAGCATTAGCTAAAGCTGTAGTTGAATCTAAAGTTAAATTAGCTGATGTAGGAATCAAACCTGTATTCCGTTTACACCCTCCAAGAAAAGGTTACGAAGACATCCGTTTATCTGTAAAAGAAGGTGGATCTTTAGGTTACAGGGGAGAAGAAATTAAAGATCTTGGAAAAAGAATGCTTTAAACCAGGTGTTATTTATGATTAGAACAAAACGTAAAATCAACAAACAAAGAGGTTCTAGATCCAACGGTGGAGGATGTACCAAAAAACGTAGAGGTGCAGGTAACAAAGGTGGAAAAGGTAAAGCAGGTATGGGTAAACAACACTGGACCTGGACTGTAATCCACGACCCAAACCACTTCGGTAAACATGGATTCAAAAGACCTCAAAAAATGATTAAAAAAATCAATGCTGTTAACTTAAACTATTTAGAAGAACATGCTGATGATTTAATCGCAAGCGGAAAAGCATCCAAAGATGGAGATGCAATTGTTATAGATGTTACTGAATTAGGTTATGATAAAGTTTTAGCAAAAGGAAAAATCACTAAAGCTTACAAGATTTCAGCACCTCAATTTTCAGCAACAGCTATCGAAAAAATTGAAGAATTAGGAGGAGAAGCTATATTATTATAGCTTTACTCCTTAACTAGGGGATAAAATGTCATCATTAGAAGTTTTAGAACCAATCTTTAAATTTATTCCAGAAGTAAAATCTCCTGTTCACAGGGAAGATTTCAATGAAAAGCTTAAATGGACTGGATTAGTTTTAATAATCTATTTCCTTTTAACTCAAATTCCATTATACGGTTTAGCTCCAGGAGCAATCGACAGTTTTGCTCAATTAAGGGCTGTAATGGCTGGAAGTTTTGGTTCCATTCTTACATTAGGTATTGGTCCGATTGTTACTGCTTCTATTGTATTACAATTATTAGTCGGTTCAAATCTTTTAGATTTGGATCTTTCATCCCATAAGGATAAATCTCATTTCCAAGCTACTCAAAAAGTATTATCAATTGTTTTCACAATATTTGAGGCAAGTGTTTTAGTACTTACTGGAAATTTAGTCCCTATTGATGGTTCATACACATTCTTATTAATCGTCCAACTTGTTATTGGTGCATTAGTAATCATTTACCTTGATGAAGTTGTATCCAAATGGGGATTCGGTAGTGGTATTGGTTTGTTCATTGCTGCAGGTGTATGTCAAGCAATTATGGTGGGTACCTTCAGTATCTTACCTGGAACTGATGGTTTACTCGCAGGTATTATTCCGAAATTCATCCAACAAGCTACAATGGGAATGCCTGACTTCTCAATATTGATTCCATTGATTGCAACTATCATTGTATTCTTAGTTGTATTGTATGGTGAATCAATGAGGGTTGAAATTCCTATTTCTCACGGTAGTGTAAGAGGACACGGAAGAATCAGAGGATCTGTTGGTAAATATCCATTGAAATTCGTTTACTCAAGTAACATGCCAGTTATTTTGACCAGTGCATTGCTTGTTAACGTAACTTTATTCGCTAATGTTTTCCAAAAGATTGGTGTGCCAATCCTAGGTCATATCGATAAGGGAAAACCTGTTGATGGAATTGCATGGTTATTATCTACACCTAGTTTGCAAAACTTTATTACTGAACCGATTCATGTTTTAATATATGCAATATTCTTCATTGCATGTTGTATGTTATTCTCATACTTATGGGTTGAAATCAGTGGTTTAAATGCTAAAAAGATTTCTGAACAGTTATACAATTCAGGTATTCAGATACCAGGGTTCAGAAGTAGTAAACGTCAATTATATAAGATTTTGAAAAAATACATTCCTGCACTTACCCTTATAAGTGGTATTTATGTAGGTCTTATTGCTTTCCTTGCGGATTTAACCGGTGCTTTAGGTGGAGGTACAGGTGTATTGCTTACCGTGGGTATTCTTCACAAGTTATATGAAGAAATGGCTGAAGAGCAACTCATGTCAGCAAATCCAATTCTCAGGAAAGTTTTAGGAGGAGATTAAATCTTCTCTTATTTTCTCTTTTAAAAGTGAGGGATTAAAATGAAATTAGTAGTATTAACTGGTATTCCAGGTTCTGGAAGTACAACTTTACTAGGTAAAGCATTAGATGAAGTTGATTATGTCCACTTAAACTATGGGGATATAATGACTGAAATTGCAATTCAGGAAAAAATTGTAAATGATAGGGACGCTTTAAGGAAATTGCCTGCTGAAACACAAAAACAAATTCAAGCTAAAGCAGCTAAAGAAATCAAAGCAAGGTCTGAAAAGGATAATGTTATTGTTGATACTCATTGTACCATCAACACTCCAATGGGATTCTTGCCTGGACTTCCAATTTGGGTTTTAGAAGAATTGCAACCAGATCAATTTATTTTAATCGAAGCAAATCCTGATGAGATTATTTACAGAAGATTAAATGATGATACTCGTGAGAGAGATGTCCAAAAAGTTAAAGAAATTGATTTACACCAACAAATGAACAGGGCTACCTCAATGGCTTATGCTACTTTAACAGGCGCTACTGTTAAGATTGTTGAAAATCATGATAATCATTTAGATTCTTCAGTTAAAAAATTAGTGAATGTATTGAAATTATAGGGGTATTATTATGGCTGATCCAATGGGAATGGTTTATGGTGCTTTGAATTCAATTTTCAATCCGATTTTAGCTATGGATCCTAATCCTGCTAACCCTGCATTGACAGTATTGATTATTGCATTCTTTGTTTCATTAATTACAACAATTGCTAACAAGTACCTGGTTGACCAGGATGAGATGAATGCGATTCAGGAAAGAAACAAGGCTTATCAAAAGGAATTACGTGATGCTCAGAAAAGAGGCGACGGCAAGAAAATGGCCGAGCTTCAAGCTAAGCAGTCTGAAATGATGAAAGATCAGTCTGCTATGATGTCCAATCAGTTCAAGCCTATGATTGTAACTTTTGTTCCAATTATTTTGATATTCTTTTGGATGAGAAGTTCTGCTATCAGCAGTCTGGTTGTGACACTGCCGACTACTGTTTATTGGATTACTTTAACACCATTCTGGCATGCCCTTGGCGGTATTATTTATGGTGGTAAGGCTACTATTCCATTTGGTATCGGTTGGTTATTATGGTATATGATTTGTACTTTTGGTATGAGTCAGATTCTAAGAAAATTCTTAGGATTTAAACAAGGGTTCTAAAATAACCCTTTTTCACATACATTTATTAATAATGAGAAAGATATATTATAGTATTCTATTTTGAATACGCTATTACACAATTATTTCATAATTTATTTAAAAATTAATTTAAGGTGATTAAATGCCTGCAAATAGGTTTAGATCAAGATCATATAAAAGAGTTCATAAAAACACTCCCGGTGGGGAAAATGTTTTAAGATATAAAAAGAAAAAACCATCTAAGCATGTTTGTGCTGAGTGTGGTGCAGTCTTACATGGAGTTCCTCGTGGACGTCCATATGAAATTGGAAAATTATCAAAAACAGCTAAAAGACCTAACCGTCCATTCGGTGGTTACTTATGTTCAAGCTGTGCTCGTAAGCATTTCAAACAAGAGGCTAGAAAATAATGATAATTACTATCGGCGGATTGGCGGGTACAGGAACAACAACCACTGCTGAGTTGCTCTCAGAAAAGTTGGACATCCCATATATTTCTGCAGGTTTCATATTCAGGGAAATGGCTGCTGAAAGGGGTATGAGTGTTCTTGAATTCAGTGAATTTGCTGAAGGTAATGATGATATTGATAAAGAAATTGACAAGAGGCAAGCTCAAAAGGCTAGGGAAGCAGAAAACCTAATCGTTGAAGGAAGATTATCCGCATACTTTGTTGATAATGCTGATTTGAGATTATGGTTGGTTACTCCATTTGATGTTCGCTCCAAAAGGATATCCGAAAGGGAGGAGAAGTCTGTTGATGTGGCCAAGGAGGAGATTATCACTCGTGAAGAGAGCGAAGCCTTAAGGTACATGGAAATCCACAATATTGACATTGGCAATATGGATATCTATGACTTGATTATAAATACTGATACCTTTGATCCTGAAAGAGTATCAGAAATCATTATTCAAACATTAAAGGTGATATAAATGGCATCAATCGAAGTAGGTAGAGTATGTGTTAAAACTGCTGGTAGAGAAGCAGGCGAAAAATGCGCAATCGTTGAAATTATCGATGAAAACTTTGTAGAAGTTATTGGTGAAGCTGTTAAAAACAGAAGATGTAACATCGCTCACTTAGAACCAACCGAAGATTCTATCGATGTTTCCGGTGATGCAGAATCTATCAAAGCAGCTTTAGCTGACTTATAAATTCAATGAATAATTGACAAAAAATTATTCATAACTTTTTTTATTTACTATTTTTTTAAAGGGTTTTTTTCATGAAATTCAATATGGTTAAGAAATCTCAAAGTTTCACCAGTTCTGAATTCGGCTGCAAGCCTGAAGACCGTGAAATCAACGATTATATTTCTCATGGCGTAATCAACCTTGACAAGCCTTCAGGACCGACATCTCATGAAATCGACTCTTGGGTTAAACGTATTTTAAACCTTGAAAAAACCGGTCACGGAGGAACATTGGACCCTAAGGTAACTGGAATCTTGCCAGTGGGTTTGAATGACGCCACCCGTGCAATACAATTATTGTTAACTGCTCCAAAGGAATACGTGTGCTTGCTGACTTTCCATCAGGATGTTCCTGAGGATAGGATTCGCGAAGTCTTTGCAGAGTTCACAGGCAAAATTTTCCAATTGCCGCCTGTTAAAAGTGCGGTTAAGCGTGAAATGAGAACACGTAACATCTATTATTCAACAATATATGAAATAGAGGGTCGTGACGTTTTGTTCAGGATCGGCTGTGAGGCCGGAACATATGTCAGGACTTACTGCCATAATATCGGTGAGGCATTGGGTGTTGGAGCTCATATGGCTGAGCTTAGAAGAACACAAGTCGGCTCATTCAATGAGAAAAACAATCTGGTGACCCTGCAGGACGTTACAGACGCGTACCATTTCTGGAAGGAGGATGATGATGAGTCATTCCTGCGCCAGGCAATAATGCCTATGGAGCGTGCGGCCGATTACCTTCCTAAAATAGTCATTAAGGATTCTGCTGTTGATGCGGTTTGCCATGGTGCGGACCTTGCAAATGGTGGCATCGTTGAATTGGCGGACAATATTCAGAAAAACGATATTGTTGCAATACTGACTCTCAAGGGAGAGCTGGTTGGTGCGGGCAATTCATTGATGACTTCCAATGAGATTTTGGAAGCTGATTCTGGTTTTGCAGTTAACGTCAATAAGGTATTCATGAAACCGGATACCTATCCAAGATTCTGGTAATATCAAATCTTATTCCATTTTTTGACAATAAGATTTATATGTTATCATTTGATTAATTATTAAATGTTGAACAAAATAATTATATTGGAGGCAAATTATTCTTAATAATAAAATATTAATGTCATTGTTTTTAGTTTTAGTTCTGTTTTCTTCACTATGCGCCATTCATGCAAGTGATGTCAACCAGACAATCCCAGACACTTTAGATTCTAATGAGAATATTCTTCTTAACTCAGAAAATCAAACAGTTGTTGCTGCTGAAGATTCAGACAGTTTAGGGGATGATTCGATTGAATTAATTAAGAATAATACTGAAATCTCATCACAATCCTCAAGCATATCCTATAAGGGGTCATATAATGTGGTTCTGAAGGACTCCAATTCTTCAGCGGCCATTTCAAACAAAACAATTAATTTTATCATAAACAACGTTAACTATAATGCTTCAACTGATGATAATGGTGTTGCAAGGCTCAATTTGGATTTGAACCCTGGAAAATATTCCGTCAATGCCGTTTTTGAGGGCGATGATGAATACTTCAATTCCACTTTCTCCACCACTGTTGAAATAAAGTCTCCAATCAATGCAAACAGCGTGACAAAGTACTATAAGGCATCCGTCCCATTCACTGCACAGTTTTTCAACACTGACGGCAATGCATTGGCCAACCGGTGGGTCACCGTCACTGTCAATGGCAAATCCCATTCAGTAAAAACCAACGCAAGAGGTGTTGCAAGCTTGCAGGTTAATCTGAAGCCCGGAAGCTATAATGTTGTCTCAACAGACCCGGTTACAGGATATCGCGTAACCACATCATTCACAATACTGTCCACTATTGCGCCGGCATCAAAGCTCAAGAAGGTTCAGGGTGAAACATTCTACGTCAAGTTCCTCAAGAGCAATGGCAAGCCTTTGGCCAAGAAAAAGGTAAAAGTCAAGTTCCGGGGCAAGACGTATAAGAAGAAAACCAATTCCAACGGTGTTGTGGGATTATCCTTGAAGAAAGTCAAGAAGGGCACATATAATGTGGCATGCTATAACCTGGATGGATTGTCAAAGACATTCAAGATTAAAGTTTACAGCAAAAAGGCATCAACTAAACTGACTGGAAACTCCTATACCTTCCTGCCAGGTCACAAGAGGGCGGTTCAGGTTAAACTGTCCACTGCACTGGGAGACAGTTCCAATTCCGGCAGGGTTGTTAAGGTCAAGATTGCGGGCAAGACCTACTCTAAAAAAACCGACGGCAATGGTGTTGCTAGTTTTGACCTGTCCTCTGTTAAGAAGGGAATCCATGCCATGCAGTATAGCTTTGGAGGGAATAAGTATTTCAAGGCCTCCAAACTCACACGGACAGTTAAGATATATGACACTGTACAGACTGCTCTGACGGTTAAAAGCACCACTCATTTCGGTCATGGTGCGGGCACATCGTTCAAGCTGGCCTACACTGCAGGCGGAGTTCCACTGTCCGGCAAGGATGTCACCATAAATGTTGCGGGAAGGTCTTACATTGAAACCACCGACAGCAAGGGTATGGTATCCATACCGATCAATCTTGCAATCGGCGATTATGTGGTTGATTATAGTTCAGATGGAGGGTCTGGCTTTGCAGGCACTTCAGGCTCCTGCGACATTGATGTTTTCCAGAGAGGGCCGTCCAAGGTTATATGGAAATGCGGCAGTTCATACAAGGACAATTCCCAAACGTTCAAGGTACGGGTGACTGATGGAAATGGCAAGGCCACTTCAGGGGGTGTTGCGGTGTTGACCATTGACGGTGAACAGTACACTTCATCAGTGTCCTCCAAGGGTTATGCGACATTCAAGACAAGTGTGGATATCGGAAAATATAAAGTCACGGTCAATTTTAATGGTAACAATGATCTTCTTGAAGGTTCCTCATCCAAATCCGTCACCGTCAAGCTTTCCAAGTACGGCAAGGGGATAAATGAGAAGCATGCAAAGGCCTTGAAGGCATATCTCAAGTCATCCAGCCACTGTAAGGTTGGATCCAAGGCCATCAAGAAACTGGTCAAGTCATTGACTAAGGGATTGACAAGCAAGACTGACAAGGCAAAGGCCATATTCAATTATGTTAGGGACACATTGGGCTACAGTTATTACTATAACACTAAATACGGTGCCTCAACCACATTGAAGCTTAAGAGGGGTAACTGTGTTGACCATTCACACTTATTGGTTTCCATGTTCCGGACAGCTGGCTTGCATGCAAGGTATGTTCATGGAAGGTGTCATTTCACAAGCAGCGGTGATGTTACCGGTCACGTGTGGACCCAGGTCAAGATAGGCAAGACATGGGTATGTGGCGATGCGACTTCCTATAGGAACTCATTGGGTAAGATTAAGAACTGGAACACCAAGCATTACACTGTCCATGCAAGGTATGCTAGTTTACCGTTTTAAAAAAAAGATAAAAAAGGGGGAAAAGCTAGAATGCTCCTCCACCTCCACCACCAGATCCTCCTCCGAGGCCTCCGAAGCCACCGGAGTCTGATGATGAATTGATTGTTGAATTGCTTGTGTTGTATGCGCTTAGGAATATTCCGTATCCGCCATAGTAATGGTACATGAACAAACCGTCATCGTAATCTGGAATATTCGGCACCTGCAGTTTCATGGACTTGTAGACATTGTCAGCTACTCCAAGAGCCGCACCATAAATCAGGTACTTCCTCCAAACAACTATTGATTCCGGAGGGTGTTCTTCCATTAAACTGTTGTCCTTAAGGAACTTCTTGAAGTTTCTCCATTTGAGATAGTAGACCCTACCATTTTCAGTCCATCTTCCAAACCTGTCCTCTTCAAGACGCATTATCACTATTGAAAATATCACTAAAAATATTCCTCCAGCCACTGCATAAATTCCGCTGTTCAGGCTGGTCATGACTCCAAGCGCTGCAATTATTACACCGAAAACCAATCCTACAATGGAGATAACTGATATGAAGGAAGACCCTGTATCGTCGAAGTATTCCTCAAGGTTGATCTCGTTTTTGACTGACTCCTCCCAATCTCCAATCCTGTCCACGAATGATTGTGCCTGTGATTCGGATGAGAATTTGCCGCTTAGCTGTGAGAGGTTCAGGGTATTGTCCTGTGAGAAATGGTGCAGTGTGTCAAACACTATCTTTTCGCTGTTGCTCAGTTCGCTTTTCATGTCATGATTGAATGTCAGGACCAGCTCATTGGTGTCAATGTCTGAATTGGCCTCCTTGAATATTTTAAAGGCCTTCCTGTCAATGAGATTCATTATCGAAGCTTCAAACCCTTTGATGTTCGGTGTTCCGATGTTTGTCTTATTGTCAATCAGTGCATTCACCACTTCCGGAGGGTCGCCTGTCGGCAATTCCCTTTCATAGATTCCATCATACATCACCTTAGGCTCCCTGCCGTATTTGAAGTAAATCAATATCGCGCCGATAGGGCTGATTATGGACAGCAATCCCAATATGAGATATGTTGTGTTCCAGAAATTCCTTCCGTTGACGCTGTCCTCAAGGTTCTTCATGATCATTTCCCTGCCGTTCTGATTCACATGCTTTGCATAGGTGGCATCATCGAAATCACTGATAGGCATCAAAACGAGCAGTTCGTAGAATTCGCCTTTAGGAATAAATGTTGTTTCTGCACTTATGGTGTCCCCTTTAATGGAGCTTGTGTAGTTGTACTCCTGCGGATTCAGGAAGTATTCATTGTTCTTGTCTCCAGGCAGCTTGACTAGGGCATAGATTTTTTCGACATCCACATCCCATTCCTCTCCCCAGAGCTTGTACTGCAGACCGCCCACATCGTTGAAGAGGGTGACCACTCCCTTCATGTCGTAGCTGATGAGGATTCTCACGTCGCAGTCTCTTATTCCTTTGGTATGTGCCTCATCGGAGTATAAGTATATTTTCAAATGCTTATATCCATCTTTGTCGCTTTCCTTAAGGACGGGATATGCTCCCTCCGCCCATATCTCAATGTTTTCAATGCTTTCTCCGGATTTCAGGGGAATGTCCCTGTAAACTCCATTGAATGCTCCGTCAAATGTATAATCATACGTTTCATCTACATGAAGCAGGCCGTTGCTTTCAACAGTCAGGTCTATGAATGCCTGAGGTATGCTATAGCTTCGGTCGTCATCCGCCGAAACCGTGCTGACCGCTGAAAACAGCAATAGTGCAAGTAGGATTATACAGAATGTTTTTTTAACATTCATATAATCTCCCCTGCCTAGAATTTAACTTCAGGAACTGCGGTTTCGCTTTCAGGTGTTTCGAAGTATGTTTCCTCTTTGAACCTGAAGAGTTTTGCAAGCATGCTGCTTGGGAATTGTTGGCAGGCATTGTTGTATTTGAGAACAACGTCATTGTAGAATTGCCTTGCATATGCGATCTTATCTTCAGTGTCGCTCAATTCGCTTTGCAATTGTTGGAAATTGCTGTTTGCCTTCAGGTCAGGGTAGTTTTCAGCAACCGCAAACAGTGTTTTCAGGGCGCCTGTCAGTTGGTTGTCAGCGGCGCTTGTTTCCTCAACGGTTGTTGCATTCATGACTCCGGTTCTGGCCTGGGTGACCTCTTCAAGAACGCCTTTCTCATGGCTTGCGTAGCCTTTCACTGTTTCGACAAGATTAGGTATCAGGTCGTTTCTTCTTTTAAGTTGAACGTCTATTTGCGCGTAACTGTTCTGTACGCGATTTCTAAGTCCAATAAGATTATTGTACATATGTATAAATGTCACTATGACAAAAATTACCAATATTACAAGTACTACTGTTAATAGGATATCCATTATATCACCTATTTAATAGTATATTAATATATAAAATATATTTTGTCATTTAACTTGAGGGTGCAACATTTTTTATAGGATTAAAATATAATTTATTATGTGGTTTTATTTTTTCGAAAATCATGGTTTTAACAAAACCTTTATATAGGTTAACATGAATATATTATTATATCATATTATTCTAGACAATATGATGTGCAAGTATTGCTGACTATTTTAATGCCGAGATAGTCTAGCCTGGTAAGGCGCGAGACTGGAAATCTCGTGGGCGTTCAGCCCTCCTGGGTTCAAATCCCAGTCTCGGCGTTTATTAGTTTTTAACTATATTTTTTTGAATTTATTACAAAAATACTTGTTAAACTGATATTTATTGCACTCTTAGCCAGCAGGCTAAGTTTATAACTGTTGAAAAAAACTGTGTTTTGAAATTCAAAACATTCGAATCTATATTTTACGTCTCGTAGGTTCGCTCTATAAATGGAGGTTATTTAATGGAAGACGAATTCAAACATTTAGTACGTATTTCAAGAAAGGACGTTAGTGGTGACAAAACCATTGAACAAGCTTTAACTGAAATCAAAGGTGTTGGAATCTCTTTATCTAAAACTATTTGTCGCGTATTAGACTTAGATTTAGAAGCTAAAATTGGATACATTGCTGACGAAGATGTTTTAAAAATTGAAGAAATTTTAGAAAATCCTTTAGACAACGGCATCCCAGCTTGGATGTTAAACAGAAGAGAGGATTATGAAACTGGTGACAACATTCACTTAATCGAATCAGATCTTGACATGATCTTAAGGGATGATTTGAACAGAATGAAAAAGACCAGAAGCTACAAAGGTAGAAGACACGAAGTTGGTTTACCTGTTAGAGGTCAAAGAACCAAATCTACTTTCAGAAAAAGTTCTTCAGTTGGTGTAAAACGTTCAAGAGGATAGGCAAGAACTTTTTTTATAACTTAAATTATTGAAATTCAATTTTATAAGGAGATGTTTTAATGGGACAACCTAGAAAATCAAGGAAAAAGTATAATACACCACCACATCCTTGGAATGCAGAAAGAATTAAAAATGAAAATAAATTAATGACTAAATACGGTTTAAAAAACAAAAAAGAAATTTGGAAAGCTGATACTTTAGTCAGAAGATACAGTAGGGAAGCAAGATACTTACTCGGTTTCGATACTGATCAAATGGTAAAGGAAAAATTACAATTATTAGGACACTTAGCTAGAACCGGTGTTTTGCCTGAAGGTGCAGCTCTTGAAGATATCCTTGACTTAAACGTGGAAGATATCTTAAGAAG
>NZ_CACYJE010000051.1:2900-16090 GCF_902774605.1 uncultured Methanobrevibacter sp. | reverse complement strand
AGAAATATTAAAATGAATTTCGATTATAAAATGGACAGAGATGATAATAAACGAATAATATATAATGAGGATTATGACATGAGAAATAAAGAAGAAAAAAGATATAAAAATGAAATGCTGAAAGAAGACATTGATGAAAATTATTCCAAAGCAAATTGGGAAAATAAAGCTAAATATAAAATGAGAGGAAATTATTATGATAAAGAAAATAATGAAGAAAATGAAGAATATATCAGACCAAGATTGGGAGATAATAAAGAATATATTTCGTTCAGAAATAGAAAGAATAATAATTATGAAGATAAAAATTACCAAGGAAATTATAATAAACAATTTAAAAATTTCGATAAAAAAGAAAATTATTATGATAATTAAATGAAAAAATAATAATGATTAATAAATAGACTTTATATTAAATTTACTTGCTTATATAGTATTCGATTAAAAATTTAGTTTCAACTAAAAAAATAATGGACATTTAGTTATTACTAAAAATAAGGAAAAAAATTTAGTCGAGCAAAAATATCATTTGCCCTTATTGACATTAGTCTTATTGTAATCAGTGTTACCGTTGGTCTGCTTGGACAGGAGTTGTCTTGCAACACCGAAAATTGTCTTCAACAGAATAAAACCGTCACTTGAAACCTGACGGGCAAGATAGCCCGGCCTTAAATAAAACTTGATGAAAGCATCCTTCTGAAGCTTCCTGAGTTCCTTGCTGGAACAGTCAATAGTCTCCAAGACAGGATTGATAAGAGTGTACTTGGACCAGTCCTTGATTGTGATAAGATTCTTCTTGAAGGTCTCATTATAAAAGCGAGTTCCAGGATATGGTGTTGCGATACTGTACAATGCGTAGTTTGGATTCAGCTTCTTGACAAATTCAATAGTCTGCTTAATGCTTTTACGAGTATCCTCAGGCATTCCAATGACACATGATGCAATGGTCCTAATGCCCACCTTGCGGGCAAGCCTGAATGCATTCTCAGTCTTGGATACGGTAATGTTCTTGTTCATATTCTCAAGCATTTGCTGGTCTGCGCTTTCAACACCAATGAAAATGGTTATGCAACCCGCATCCTTCATGGCCTGCAACAATTCCTCATCCAAGGTGTCAACACGTGAAGTGCAGCCCCACCAGAACTTCAGGTTGCGCCTCTTGATTTCATCACAGAAATCATAAACGAAACGCTTGTTTAAAGTGAAAGTGTCATCCATGAATGCGATAGTGTCGATGTTCTGCTCCCTCAATCTCATCTCAACCTCATCAACCACGTTTCCAACAGACCTTCTTCTAAGCTTATGGCCGTGAAGGGCAGCGGATGAACAGAATGAGCACTGCATTGGACATCCTCTAGTTGTCACGATTGTCGCAACATAGGTTGTGATGTTTAAAATCTTATACTTCTCCATAGGGAACAAGTGGAACGCCGGGAAAGGCAACTCATCAAGGTCTTCGATAATCGGCCTGTCAGGTGTGAGAACCAATGACCCGTCATCCTCATCATGAAAAGCCAAACCTTGAACATTTTTCAAATCCATATTGTTTTCGATTGCCTGAACAAGCTCGAGTAAAGTGTACTCGCCCTCGCCCCTGACAACCACATCAACGCTCGGCTCTTCCAGAACACTTTTAAATTCGAAAGTTGGATGATAGCCCCCTAAAACCACCACGGTATCAGGCTTCACCTGCTTTATCTTATCGGCTGAGTCTAGGGCCACTCCTATGGTTGGTGTCAGGGCGCTTATTGACACGACATCAGAGTTTCTTTTTAAAATCTCCTCTCCAATCTCATCATAGGTCAACTCCAATGCAGAAGCATCCAATACATCAACATCAATATCATACTGCTCCAATACGGCAGCCATATAGCCTATTCCCAATGACGGCGCTACAACACCTAAAAACTTATATTTCGAATTGGTCTGAGGAGGATTTAAAAAGGTTACCTTCATCATATCAACAACATTGCATTATATTAATAAATAATACGTTTTAAAAGTATTTAAAATTTTTGAAAAATAATATACGAACTATCAAAAAAAATAGGGAAGTAAACTATACGTTACTTCCTTACAATTATCCTATTTGAGATTTTCATATTGCCATAGCTAGTTTTTATAGAATATTTTCCAGGCTTGATCTTCTTGAGTTTAAGCGTTGCAATTCCTTTCCCATTGGTTTTCACCTTATAGGTCTTGCCCTTAATTTTGAATGTAATCTTTTTGCCTTTCAAGGCCTTGCCGTTGGCATTCACAAGCCTTGCCTTAAACTTGATTGACTTTGCCTTCTTGACTGACTTGTCCTTAGCGGCAAGGGTTGCCTTGACAGTGATTTTATTCGATACCTTAAATCCCTTATAGTCAACGCTGACAGTGTATTTGCCCGGCTTGAGCTTATTCAGCTTAATGGCTGCAAAACCGCTGCCGTCAGTCTTTACTGAGTATGTCCTTGCGTTGATCATGATGTTAATTCTCTCACCCTTGAGGGTTTTTCCATAATCGTCAAGGACTTTAACCTTATAATACTTATTGGCACCATAATACATTTTAATGTCAAGATTGTCACTCAAGCGTGGCTTAACCAGGATATTGTCAATTATACTTTCATTATTCAAAGGATTTGTGATTATAAATTTAATATTTCCCGGATTAAAGTCAATATGCACATTTATTTCACCGTTATTGTCACTAGTCATCTTTACATTGTTTATTAGCAATTCCTTGTCGGCAATCGGATTTGAATACTGATCTTTTAGAAGAATCTTGTAATTTGAATTGAATGAATATATCTTGTTTGACGAAAGAATAATGTCTAGTGATATATCTAATGTTAAATTGTTTTGAGACCCATTATAATCATCACTTTCATAGTCAACTGTTATATTGTAAACACCATCCTTTAATTTAAACGGCACTTCAACTTCACCGCCAATCAGGTTGAGTGTTTGGGTTTCACCGCCCAAAGTGAAATTTATTTTACCGTCCCTTACCTGATTTGAGTATTGGTCCAAAACACTTACAATAATCCTATTGCCAGTGACATTGATGGCAATTGTAGTGTTGAATTTAGCCAGAACAGTGAATGCCTTGATGCATGCCACCTGAGACTTGTAGGTATGCAATGCATATGTTTTTGATAAGTAGAACAAGTCCTGCCAGTTAACGCCATCATAGCTAACATATGAGATTCCCGGATAATAGATGGCCTTGTTAAGTGAGGCGATCTCTGAAATTGGCACTGAGGACAACTTGTCCGATGTTGTGTTGAACACTATCTCAAAAACATCCCCCACATATAATGGTATGACTTCGTTGAGATGGAAAGTATAGTAACCGGCCTCGGACACTCCACTCTTAACCGCCTTTAAAGCGCCATTCACATATACTGAAAATGTCCAGTTGGTCAATTTCTCAAAATATGTTGAAACACCAGCCAGCATCTCATTGTCGGTTGCTGTGAAAGTGTTTTTATACCAAACGCTTGTCCTGTCGTCATGCAGATAATCTGTCTTTCCAGCTATGTCATACTGGTAGTTCTTATCATACCTTAGGGTATCGTTCAGGATGAAGGTGTATGCTATCCCATCAACTCCGGGTTTTGCAAATGACTCATCATAGTATGAAACATAGAAGTACCCATTGTCTCCCCAGCTTGGACCCCAGCTGTTTTTAACAATCCATGCGCCATCGCCTTTGGCATAGCTTCCAAAGTAGAAATTGTCCCTTGAGTAATTGTCATCCCATCCGACAATGGTCACCGCATGGTTTGATGGGTATAGTGCCCATGTGAAATAGCTGGTGCCGTTATTCAGATAGTAAGAATCAAAGTATATAGATGTTCCAACGGCACCATACTTCATTATTGCGGTTTTGATTGCATCATTGTCAGTGTAGTTATTCCTTTTCAAAAAGAGTATGTTTTGAATGTGCAGTATGCTGTCCAGTACAGGTGAAAGCACTGACTTGTCGTCGAACACGTCGCTCATCTCATCAACCGGCCCGAGCCAGCTTGCGAAATAGCCGAAGGGCATGGCATCGTATCCCCCTTCATTGGTCACCATTTTCCAGCCGTAATCGGAGTACAATGCGATGAGGTTTTTCATGTTCTCCTCGGACAAGTCGAACTCCATGCCAGTTACCTTTTTAAGACAGGATTCCAAAACAGCCATTGCTGTGAATGCCCAGCAGTTACCGCTTGACTGCTGATCCTTGACTGAAGTGATGAATCCCTCTTTAACCAGATTGTAATAGCTTGGAATTGAGGAGATTTCAGTTTCTTTTATAGTATATATAGTATAATTGGCGTTTCCAATGCTTGTATTCAAATTTTTAGTGTCATAATAATCCTTGTATGCAGGCGCCTTATTGTTCTTATAGGTATTGCCTGTTAATGATGATTGCATATTGTTTAAAATTGAAAATATTGCTCCTGCAGATGCCACAGCGGCATTGTCTTCAAATAAATTTGAAATCATGAATAATCCTGAGGAATTGTCAATGTATAATCCTCCGCCATTGCGTGCGGAATTGTTGATGAAATTCCCATATGTTGAAAGGAACTTGCCGTACATGTGATAAACCGCTCCGCCATCCCATTTGGCTGAATTGTTATATGCGTTAACATAATTCAATCTAACGTCACAGTCCAGGGCGGTCACTGCTCCACCGAATGTTGCTGAACAGTTAATGAAGTCGTTGCGTTCAACATTCAATTGGGATGATTTTATGTATAATGCACCTCCCGCATCGTCGATAGCATAATCCTTGATGAATCTTGATTTTGAAATTGACACGCTTACGGTGTTTTCACAGGCTATCGCTCCACCGAAATTATAAGCGCAATTGTTAATGAATCGTGAATTGGATACTGTCAAGTGGCCGGCACCAATATAAATTGCCCCTCCATAAACTGCATAATTGTCATTGAATGTGCAGTTGATTATTGTGACTTTGGAATTGGGATTTATATCGCTTGTATATATTGCTCCGCCATAATTATTTCCGTAACTATCAGCCTTGCACCCATATCCATGGCTAAAAATAGAGTTTGTAGCGTTAATTGTCCCATGATTGGTTATTGACATGTCCATTATTGTAACATTGGTCAATGTTAAAAGTGAATTGACGGTGAATCCAACTCCATCATAGTTTATTATTGTTTTTTGAGGATTTGACCCTATTATATTGACCCTTTCAATGGTTTTAGAATCATCCAACTTATATTCTCCGTCGGCAAGATGGATGTTGCAATTGCCTTTTATCCTATCTGCGGTCAGGTGTTTGTAGGGGTTTTGAATTGATCCGTCACCATCATCATTATCCAGTGAGGAGTTAAAGTAATAATCGTTATTTGCAGCCAAAACATTGTCATCGGTTATTGATAATGTTGCTTGAGCATCGTCTAGCCCAATCAGATCATTAGTTTCATTGCCTATCGCATAACTTGACGGAATGATGAATATTGCCAAGAGAATTGAGATAAGCATTATTTTATGACATTTAACCAATTTCATTCCTCCAAAAAAAATAAGAAAAATAGGGAGATTAAAAACCCCTATTTTTTAACTTTTAAAGTTTTTTTCACGGTATCTTTACCATAGGCAACAGTATATTTGTATTTTTTACCAGCTTTAAGTTTTTTAAGAATGTTCTTTTTAATCTTGAAGGTTGCTACACCTTTCTTGTTGGTTTTAGCTTTGATTTTTTTACCCTTGATTTTAAGAACAACCTTTTTGCCCTTGATTGCTTTTTTACCTGCCTTCAAGGTGACCTTGATTTTAAGTCTTTTAGCTGATTTTTTAACTTTCTTGTTTTTCGCCTTGATAACATTCTTAACTGTTACTTTAAGGTTTTTAGTCACTCCATTGTAAGCTGCAGTGACAGTGTATGCCTTAGGCTTAACAGCCAGGTTGAATGTGGCATAACCGTTTGCATTGGTTTTGGCAGCCAATGTTTTTCCGGCTATCTTTAAAGTAACCTGTTTTCCAGCACCTACTGATTTGCCGTCTTCGGTTACGCGTACAGTGTATCCGAAGCTGTAGTAGACTTTCGCATTGTTTGCTGCGGTTATTTGAACAACAGGAGCGACTGGTTCAACCGGCTTGTCATCGGATTTCTTTTTAGCTTCAGTGTTTCCTGAAGACTTAATGTCTGAATTGATGTTTTGGATACTGCCATCAGCGGAGGTTCCATTAGCAGACAATCCATTGTTTGTAATGGATGCATTAGTGTCTTTTGCAATAATTGTTGAATTGCCGTTGGTAATCACATTATTGTTCTTGATATCCGCAGTGCCTTCACTGACGATGATGCCTGTAGTGTTGTAGTCAACACCGCCTTGAGGTGACACTATAGCTCCACTGTCCTTGCCTGTTGCATTGATTTGATTTCCATCAATTACAGCATCGGTTTGATGAGTGACAATGCCGTATACATGGTTTCCTTTAACGTCGATTGTGTTTGCAGAAATCACTGTCTTGTTTTCTTCCACATAAACGCCGTATACAGTGTCGGATTCCCCTGTGATGTTGTTGTTGGTAAGGTTAACCTCACCGTCTTCACCCCAATCGTCAAGGTATGCTGGGTATGCAACATCTTTTGATTTTGCGGAAATGTTATTGTTGTCCACAACCGCTGAGGATTTGCCGCCCACTTGAAGGCCTGCTGCATAGTGGTCATCAGAGTTGGATTTGATGTCGTTTCCTGAAATTGTCAGGTTATCACAGTTGTTAGTCACCAGACCGTAGGCATAACCATGACCGTTTAGCTCAATGCCATTGTTTGTGATTCTTGAATCATCACAAGAATCAAAGTGAACTGCATAGATGGTGTCATCTGGTCCTGTAACGGCATTGTAATTGACTTTAATGTCATTCTTGTTAAAGGATACGTTGTCACTGTTTTCAACATGCACTCCTTGGGAGTAGTAGTCGATTCTTGGATATGCTGAATAGCCTATTGAAGTGGATGGGATGCTTGCATCAAGGACATTGTTTTCAAATACTAAATTATCCGCATACATTGCATTAACTGCAAATGTTTTAACGTCTCCTTCAGAGGTTGCATTGTACTTGATGTTGTTGTTGATGATTTTCACATTGTCAGCATAATCAATTTCAATCGCATAGCTTTGTTCACCTGCAGGAGCATTGTATGTAATGTTGTTGTTTGAAAGGACAACATTGTCTCCTCCGATGTAGACTGCCGCACCGTCAACTTCCCCAAGGACATCCAATGCAATGTTGACATTGCTCAATTCAATGCCGTCTGCTTCGAGGTTGAATGAAGCGTTGTTGAATTTTGCTCCGTCACCGGTCAATTTGATTGGCTTGTTGATTGTGATTAAGCCGAGATTGTTGAATTCTCCTTTGAATGTGAGCTCGTCGAATGGAATGCCGTCTCTTAATACATTGTTTTCATCAAAGAAGTTATAGAATGTTTCAGGAGTCACTACATTATTAATTCCATTGACTGTAAGGGTCTTATTCAACCCATTATCCTTAAATTGGCCAGTTGAATCAATATATTTAGCAGTGATATTGTATTTTCCAGGTTCTTTGGTGATGAAAATGCTTTCTTTAGCCACTCCATTCACCACATTCATTGTTGCGACCAGTTCATCATCAATGTATAATTCAACGACGCCCTTGCCGATGACTGTTCCGTCAGCACTGTTAACCTTAACGGTGTATTCGACATTATCACCTTTAGCGGCAGTGACATCATCCATTACAATAGTTGTGTTTACAGTGTTTGCGAATAATACTTCCTCAATGCCTTCAGCATTTGCAGATATGTATGTGATTCCTGTTGCATCCAAATCATAGGTAAATTCGCCATTAGCCAATACTCCGTTAATGTCTCCCTTATTAGTGGAGATAGTTACCGGCACTGGAACGTTTATTGGTGAATCCAATTTGGTGACTGTTTCACCGTCAGTGTATGAATCAATTGCAACGGTCAGTTTAACATTGTTTCCATCCTTGATTTCAGTGTCATTGGTTATTGTCAAGATTGCCCAATTGTTTACAGTTGGTTTATAATTGCCGTTGCCGCCTATGAATGAGCTTGGATTATCATTTGTCGCCCACCAATTTTTATTGGCAGTGATTGAAGGTGATATTTGTTCGGTTTGATATCCGTAAACAGCAATGCCGTTTTCATCATTGTTATTGATGAATACTGATTTTACAACATTTACTGTGGTTGATCTTGAATATATTGCTCCGCCGTTTGCATCAGCAGTGTTGTTTTCAAATAATGTATCGGAAATGGTTAATTTACCTTTTCTTTCATAATTTGAAGTTCCAGTCATGTAGATGGCTCCACCGCCGGTGCCGTCCTGGCCGTTTGCATGGTTGGCGATGAATTCGGAGTTTGTGATTTTCACTTCAGCCTCGGAGTGTGAAATGAATATTGCTCCACCGCTTGATGTGGTCAATGCCTTGTTGTCCTTGAATGTTGTATTGTCAATTGTCATTCCTGCAAGTTGCTGAGCAAATATTGCTCCACCACCCAGGTTATCGTTACCGGTTGCAGTGTTGTTTTCAATTATTGAATTTTCAATGGTGATTGCTGCACCTTTTGAAAGACTGTCTTGTGTGAATATGGCCCCTCCTTCACGAGCAGTGTTGTTTGCAATAGTGGAGTTGATGATTGTCAATTTGCCTACATTATATATTGCTCCACCGTTATTTTCACCTGCTGAAGAGTTGGCCAAGGTACAATTGATTATTGTTAACTCATTGGAGTTTCCAAGCAATGCACCGCTTTCATCAGGTTTGAAACCATTAATCATTATTAGGTTTTTAAGAACCACTTTTGCATCATTGCCCACATATAAGATTCTGTTTGAGTTTTGAGCATCTAATACAACTTTTCCTTCACCAGTGATTGTTAAATCATCACTGATTGTTCCTAAATCACCAGTCTTATATGTTCCTTCCAAAATAACGATTTGTCCTTTTTCAGCTAATTTCAATGCTTGCTTCAAGCTAGCAACAGGAGTGTCTTTATCTCCATTGTTGTCATCGCTACCTTTTGTTGATACGTAAATGACACTTGGCTTGACTGCAAATGGGAAAACGATTTCATCGTTTAAGACTTTAACTGTAAGGTCACTGTCAAGATATGCATCACGAGTGTAGTCAACACTGGCCTGACCATCTTTTACGGTTACAACCTCATTTAATAATCCACTGGTGGATGTGAATGTAACGTCAAATCCATCAGGCAATTTACCTGCATAATCTGCAATTTCACCACTTGTTGAGTTGGTTTTGTCGAATTCAGCAGTGATAGTGAGAACTCCCTCTTCAGACACAGTGTATGAAGCATTCATGATAATCCAGCTTGAAACTGAAATGGATGAGTCAACATTTGCTTTTGCATTGTCTGCCCAGTAGTTATTGTCTGCAATTATTTTTGATGTATAAATTCTGCTGGATTTATTCATTGCAATTCCATTATCATTTAAAATAACTGAGTTTGAAATTGTGAACTGTTGACCATTGTCAATATAAATGCTGTTACCATCATTTGCAGTGTTATTGATGAATAAGCAGCCATCCACTATGGCTTTTGCATTATTACCTGCCATATAGATAGCTCCACCATTTACGGCAGCAGTGTTATTGATGAATTTGGAATTTGTGATTGTCAAGTCAACTGATCCGCTTGCAATACTTACATATACTGCTCCACCATTACCCATTGAAGATTGTGTTGCCTTATTGTCAATGAATGTATCATTATTGATTTTTATGGTTTTTCCGTTTTTAGATGAAGTGATGTAAATTCCGGCACCGTTTCCGATACTGTTATTTCTGAATATTGAATTTTCAATCACCGCATCGGAACCGTCGATTCTAATTAAACCATATTGCTGGGTGGTAACATGATTGAAGAATTCACAATCTTTTATTATGATAGATGTGTCTGCAGCTGCAGATACTACTCCACGTTTGATTGTGTTTTCATGGAATTTGGATTGTGTTAGGTTTAAGCTACCTTTTGCAATGTAGATTATTCCTCCAGCACTTCCTGTTGCAGCATTTGAATAGAATTCACAAGCATTAATCATCACTAGTTTGTCTGCCTGATTGTGAACGATTGATCCAACCACAGCACTGGCATTGGTAAATTTAATGTTTGTTAAATTAAGATTAGCATAGTTATTGAATACTTTGGTTTTGTTACCGTTGATTATGACAGTGCCTTCACCCTTAATGTCCATATCCTTTTCAAGGTTTATGGTTTGAGCGATAGTGTATTGGCCAGGTAAAATTACTATTTTTCCTCTTTGAGCAATTTCAATTGCATGTTCTAGAGTTGCAACAGGAGATGAACGTGTACCATTGTTGTCGTCGCTACCTGTTTCGGACACATAAACCACTTCAAGCACTATAGGAACCTTAACGTTGACTGTTGTTGTGTTAACAGCATTTGAAGAAGTGACTGTTACTGTATCTTCTCCACCTTCACGGGCAGTGTATGTGAATTTGGCTACATTGTTCTGTGTTGTGATTGTCTGTGCATCAACATCACCTGTGACTGCAGCCACATTAACTTCCACTTCAGGAATCAGTTCGGACAATTCCTGATTGTTGTTGATGTGGGTGAAATCAACTGTGAATCCGATTTCATCATCAACGTTTACATTCGCACCGGTTAAGTTGTTTGAAACAGTCATGACTACCCAGTTTGATGAATCGACTTGCGGACAATCAACTGTTATTGTATCCCAACTATAATCATCCTCTTCTTCATAAGTGCCAGCACCATTCAATGATTTTGGATCATCATTGGTTCCCCACCAATTGTATTGTGCATTGACTTCAGATTTTCCGTCATTATAAATGGTTTTATGACCAGCATTGTTCAATAAGACTGAATAGTTGATTGTGAGTTTTCCTTGATTGTAGATGGAATCCCCATGATAGGAGCTTCCGGCATTATTATTGATGAAGGAGGATTTTGTTATTGTTGCGACTCCGGAACTTCCAATGGATACTGCTCCACCATTTGTTTTTGCAGCATTATCAATGAATTTTGAATCTGAAATGGTTAATTGTCCATTAGAACGAATTGCAGCACCGTATCCCACATCATTTTTATTGTTGATAAATTCAGTATTCTTAATTTCAATATTAGTTTGAGTAGTGCCGAATGCGCTGATTGAACCGTGAATCACTGCTTGTTTAACAGTGTTGTCTATGAATTTTGATGAATCAACAATCAGGTTTCCTCCACCTTGTGAGAAATAAACAATACCATTTGATGATGCAATTGTGTTATTTTCAAATACTGTATTGTATATGGTTATATCCTTTTGTTTGGTGCTCATTTGAATTATGTCGCCACCGTTATTATTTGAAATATTACTGTCCTTTATTCTGATATTTCCGTTAGAATAAATGAGGTAGTTGCCATAATTGCTGTTTATAACTGTAACATTATTGATGATTAATTCATTTCCAAAAATATAAGCCACTGCACCATGGCCGGTTACGTTTTGAATGATTACATTGGAAATTACAAACTTGTCTAGATTTTCACCATAATTCATGTTGAATAATCTTTCCTTTCCTTCACCGTCAATGATTACTTTTCCCTTACCGGTCACGTTCAAATCACCGGTTACGTGGAAATTAGTTTCAGTGTATGTTCCCTCATTGATTATGATTTGACCTGATCCTCCACTTACAAGTGCAAGTTCAACCGCTTTTGCAATTGATGCAACAGGGAACATTTCTGAACCGTTATTCTTGTCGTCACCCTTCTTGTCAACATAAATGATGCCATAATAAGGTTCAACACCTTTTGCAAAGCTTAAGGTTTTAACTACTTCACCTGTTTGGGCAGAAACCACGGCGTCGACATCAGCGACAGTGTAAATTACATCTTTAGAGGTTCCCTTTGCAACCTCAACAGCTGCAGGTTCCAAATCACCGCTTGTGGATGTTAAAGTCACTGTGAATGTTTTTGGAATTGCACCGCCGGTTAACTCTTGAACTTCACCGGAAGTGGTGTTTACATGGTTAAAGTCTATTGTCAATTTAACTTCATCCCCAACAAGCACTTCTGTTGCGTTTGCAACGACATTCATGATTACCCAATTGTCAATCACGATGTTTTTGCCTTCTACTGTTGATGAAGGGTCATCAGTTCCCCACCAGTTGTTGTTGGCGGTCACTGTTTCAGGCTGGTCATCATCATAATTAGCTGTAACGGTATTGTGAATGTTTAATGTGTTTACTATTGAAGAGTATGAAATGTTCAGTTTTGAGTTTTCCAAATAGATTGCAGCCGCACCGTCCTGTGTAGCAGTATTGTTTTCAATAATACAGTTAGTAATAGTTACTTCGGATGCTTTTAAGACAGTAGGGTTGCTGCTTAGTTTGCCTGCGTATACTGCAATTGCAGAAGCATCTTTGAGTGCGAAGTTATTATATATTTTACAGTTATCGAATGTTGCTGTAACATTAGTCAAATAGATTGCACCAGGTGATTGTGATGCGGTATTGTTGTAAATGTCACAGTCTGCTACTGTTACCTGTGAAGCCTGGAGGTATAATGCTGCCCCATTGGTTGCCTTATTATCTGCGAAAATGGAATTTGTTATATCAACATTTAAACCGCCACCATATGCAGATTGGTAAGCGCAGATTGCTCCCCAAGTCACATTCATATTGGTGAAATTGGAGTTTTTAACTATTAAATTACCTTTAGTGTAGTATGCATAGATTGCTCCGCCACGGGTTGCTTTTGAATTGTTAAAGCTGCAGTTTTCAACTATTACATTCATGTCAAGCAAGCTGCTGGCTGAAGAACCTTGAATGTTTAAAGCGCCACCGTATCTGGCATTACCGTTTTCAAATTTAATGTTCTTGATTGTAACATCAGTTGATGTGACAGTGAATACTGATGCTTTTTCCAAGTCTGTTCCGTCGATTACTACATTTCCCTCACCGATTATGGTTATTGGCTTATCCCCGTCAATTGTTATTCCATTTTGAGTGTAAGTTCCTTCTTTGATTATGATATTTCCGGAACCTGCTTTTGCAAGCTCAATTGCCTTTGTGAGGTTTGCAACAGGACTGGCTTCAGAACCGTCATTTTCATCGTTACCATTGGTTGCAACGTAAATTGCATCAGATGGAATGTCGCTTTGGGATTCATCCACAAGT
>NZ_CACYJE010000051.1:0-2835 GCF_902774605.1 uncultured Methanobrevibacter sp. | reverse complement strand
CCGTCATTTAATTTAAATACACCATTATCCTCAACAACCCAATTGTTCACAGTTGGTGTTGATGGTTTGTCATTGCTTCCCCAGTAGTTATAATCAGCATTTAAATTACCTTTGTTTGTTTTAAAACCGCCTTGATAAGAAGCATCAAATGTATTCTCATAAATGTTGTTGTAGTTCATTGTAACTGTTGCTGAATCACTCATGTATACTACATTTTTAGCAATGGTATTGTTTGCAATGATTGATTGTTCCATTGTCATTTTTCCGGAAGAACCAATATAGAATAATGAGTCTCCAACAGAACCTGATGCAC
This sequence comes from uncultured Methanobrevibacter sp., assembly GCF_902774605.1. Taxonomy (GTDB): domain Archaea; phylum Methanobacteriota; class Methanobacteria; order Methanobacteriales; family Methanobacteriaceae; genus Methanocatella. The sequence goes on along the minus strand of NZ_CACYJE010000051.1, from coordinate 2,522 downwards.
TTAATTGAACATTATTGTTTAAAAATTTTGATTTTTTAATGTCTACAGTACCAGTACTGCGCACAATACTGTTTGCAGCACCATTGAAATTCTGTATAGTGACGTTTTCCATATTCAATGTGGAATCCTCACTGCTCATATATATTACAGCACCGATTTGACCTGCAGTGTTTACATACTGCAGATTCTCAAAAATTGTATTTTTTATATTGAATTTTCCTGCAGCAGTATTATAAATTCCAGTAGCTCCATTAGAAGATTTGGATATTAAATTAGTAAATTTACATCCTTCAATATTGGTAGTTCCAGTTGTAGCAAATTGAAGCCCGTACTTATTTGTTAAACCAGAAAAAGTACAGTCAGTGAAATTTATATCAATTGGTGCCAAACCATAAAACCTAATCAATCCAGATCCAGCAGTGCTTTCTGAATCTTTGAAAATCAGATTCTTGAATGATATTGTTATCCCATTTGTATTTGATTCAATGAGACTTATTTTACCGCTTTGAGCAAGTTTCAATGATACTCCATCATTGCTTTCACCTACAAAATTTAATGACTTATTAATTTTTATAGTGTTGCTCTCTGAATATTCACCATTTTTTATAAAAATTGTTTCCCCACCGCTAGCGGCGCTAACAGCAGCGGAAATTGTTTGATAATCCTCACTACCACTTGCATCAACAGTGATAGTGTCTCCCGCAGCACTTAACTCATCCTGACTATCACAGACACCGAGTTCATCATTGGCAATATTGCCAATATCTCCCCCAGAATCTGTTGCAGTCAAGTTTTCGTTAAGCGGTTCGTCTGCTGCACTTGCTGTGCCTACAATACAGAGCATTACAAGCACTATGAGTGCACATATTAAAAGATTTTTGCTTATCTTCATTCAACCACTTCGATTATGAATTTTTTAGTAATTAGTAATAGTAAAATTAAAATCAATTTTACATTAATATATATTAAATAAAATACTATTTATAATTTAAAATTCATTTGATTATATTTAAAATATAAATTAAATCTTACTTGAATGAAAAATAAACATTACATGAAAAGTATTAATGCCATAATAAACTAAAATTGAATCATGAAAATACTACTAATCGGTGCAGGTGCGGTTGGAATAGGCCTTGCGGCATCAGTCGCATCACAAGGCGCAGAAGTTTCCATCTATGCACGAAGCAAAACTGCCAAGAAAATCAGGGAAAACGGAATCAAAAGAACCGGACTATTCACACACTATGAAATAAAAGACATTCCAGTCTATGAAAACTATGAGGAAATACCTGAAAATCATTTCGACTACATATTCATAGCATCAAAGACAACAGCCAATGGTGAAATAGCCGAAAACCTAAACAATCACAGTAGCATCGTTAAAGAAACCGCAAAGATAATCATTTTCCAGAACGGATTTGGAAACGATGAAGCTTACATTAAATACTTCCCCAAAGGTCAAGTGTATTGTGCACGCGTGATTACAGGATTCACTCGTCCCGAAAGACACATTAGCGAGGTTACAGTCTACACAGAACCTATTCTTTTAGGATCTCTTCAAAACGAAGACACTACAGACTTGCAGGAAATTGCAGATTTAATCACTGCTTCAGGAATCGAATGTAAAGTTACAGACGAGATCGACAAGTACCTGTGGGCAAAGATGCTTTACAATTGCACTTTAAACCCATTGGGAGCAATTCTTGATGTTACCTATGGGCAATTGACCGAAAACCCATACACTGTGGAAATCATGAACAATGTCCTTGATGAAGTATTCGAGGTCATAAAGGCAAGCCCGTATGAAACACTATGGGATTCAGCAGAAGAGTACAGGGACCTGTTCTACTCAAAGCTAGTCCCTGACACATATAATCATTATTCATCAACACATCATGACCTTCAAAACAATATAAGGACTGAAATCGATTCCCTTAACGGCAAGGTAATTCGACTAGGTGAAGTCAATAATGTTGACGTAAAAACTAATAGGTTTATATATAACTTAATCAAGGCGATAGAAAGTACATTCTAAAAAAACAAACCTTTATATATGTTGAGAGCTAAAATAGTATTGTTCATATTGTTATGTACTATTTTTTTATAATATGAACAATGGTGATGGTTGAAATGAGCATTCGCTTGTATTCCTTTAGTGGTGTTTAGGAAGAGAATGTTCATTTGTTTTTAAAAAGACTTATTTTTAATGATAATTAATTTTTAACGTGATACTATGAGTGAACTTAAAGAATTAGTAGAAAAATTTATAGAACTTGACGATGACCTAAACGCTAAAATCGAAGAGGCACTGGACGAAAACGAGGAACTGCCAGAATCCTTCGAGGAAGAAAATCAGGACCAGATCAATGAAATGGGTGAAATCTACCATGACCTCGAGCACAAGGTTCATAATGAGGAATTCATAATCGTATTCAACAGCAACGGTGATGAAAAGGAAGTTGTTGCACTAATCGTGAGCGAAGAGGATGAGGAACATGAGGAATTCGTGATTCCAGTCT
>NZ_CACYJE010000050.1 GCF_902774605.1 uncultured Methanobrevibacter sp. | reverse complement strand
AATTGAAGGAAACACTAAAGAATTCACTGGTGCTTCTTACATTGGTGAATGGAGAGGTATGACTGGTGGACAAATCGTTGTTGGCGGTAACGCTGGAAAACAATGTGGTGAATGTTTAACCGGTGGTAGGATCCACGTTAAAGGTAACTGTGATATCTTAGCTGGTATTCACATGACCAAAGGGCTCATTGAAATTGACGGTGACGTAAACCGTTGGCCTGGTGGACAAATGAAAAACGGTAACATCGTTATCCACGGATTCCTTGGAAGATTACTCGAAGGATTTGTCCTCGACGGTATCGTTGTAGATCCTGAAATTGAAGGAAGTACCTTTGAAGGTAAATACATTCACTATACTGGAGATATTGGTCTCAACGGTAAAGGTAACCTTTACTTAGACGCTGAAGCTAACAAAGAAAAATTAGCTGAATACGGCGAATTAGACGACGAATATACTTCAATCAGAGAATACAGGAATTTATAATTCCTTCTCTCTTTTTCTTTTTTTTAAAATAATTTTTTGAGTTGGTAAATATGGTTGAAGAAGTAGAAATGACTTTTGAAGAGGTTGTCGAATACGTTAGAAATAAGGTGCATGTTGGAGATGTTTTTGAAATTTCATATAATCGTATTTTTGCACCTGGTGAAGTGTTAGGTCTTACTGAAGAAGATGAAGTGACTGGAGAAGGCCTTAGGGTTGGTTTGCAATTGACCGGTGAAATCCTGAATCAATCCGTTGAAGTTGACTTGCATGAGATTGAAGATGACCTGCTGGAAATCCGTCATATCCATGATGGCAATGAAATTGTAATAGAAGTACTATAATCTCTCTTTTTTTATTTATTTTCTTCATTTTCATTCCTCATCGAAAAATTTTTTTGTTCGTATCATAACAAACAACTTTATATATGATGAAACATACTCATTATTATAAGAAGGTGACAGTCATGAAAACACTAGAGTTAACAACAAAACAAGCAGTTGAATATTTGAAGGAAAACGTGAAGATGCATGACAACATTGAAATCTCATACAACAGGATTTTCGCAGAAGGGGAAGTCCTGAACGTTGACTTTTCAGAATACTTCGGTAAACCTGGATTCAAGCTCCTCGTATCCTTGGATGAAAGCGAACTTGGAGCAATAGTTGAAATAGACGTTTATGAGGTTGAAGATGACATCATCGAATTCATACATTACCCAAAAGATGGTGAAGAAGTGGATGTAACTGTGGTATAGTTACAATCTATCCATTTTTTCAAAAGGCAGCAGCTTCTCAATTGCCTTTACCTCGACATCGACACCATTTTCCCTAACCGCACCGATTGAATTAAGGCCGCTTCCGGCAACAACACCGAAATTATAGTTTTCCGCCTTGGCATTGTATGTCACTTCCCGAGGCTTTCCTATTTTATAGATTGAAAAGCCGATCTTGTCCAGGGTGTCCAGCAGCTCCACGGCATAGTCCCGTGCGATATAAGGAATTTCCTTGAAACCCGCCAGAATCTTTCTCGGGGAACTTTCACTTGAAATGGATGTCATGTTCTTTGAGAGGAAAATCTTGTGGGGGTCGACTGTAGATCCGTTATATGAAATCAGCTCGATGAAAAGCGGCGGTTCGGTCAGCTCAAGCAATCCTCCGTATTTCGGATTGGACATTATTCCATTGTTTATAAGTATTCCGTCAATGCTCAAGCTACAGATGGTTGCAATTCCCACCTTTTCATCATTTTCAGGATGATTTATTAGCTTGTAGTAGGGATTTATGTATTTCGGATTGTCGTTATAGGTCTCTTCCATGATGCTTAATGCGTAATCGACATCCTTCCTGTTCAGGTATGACACGTTTGAGATGATGTTTCCTTTTCTTTTCTCGACATCGAAGTTCACCTGCTGGATCAGGTTCCATGACTTTGAAAGCAGGAAAGGTATTTTCGGCTGAATGTCATGCTCCACCGGCTTCAGATGGTTTCTTATCTGTCCGGTTATCGGTGAGAGTGTCTTGAAGTCCATTATCTCTTCAGCTATTTTGATGTCGATTTCCTCACCTGCCTCCTGTATTGCGCAGAATGGGGTTATTCCTCCAACCACTGCGATTCCAACCATTCCGTCAGGCACTGGTATTCCAAGGATGTCCTTTCCCTCATCGGAAACTCCAAGAACTCCTCCTATTCCGATGCCGTCAAGCTTTTTGAGTATCTCAACGGTCTTTTCGCGTCCGACTCCAGGTATGAGCCTGAAGTTGGCGGGGATTATTCCGTCGCCTGTGCTTATGACATCATGTATGCTTGTCCTTTTGGGACTTGAGAAGGCATCCAATGGTGTCAGTGATGTTTTCTTGTATGATATGAGTTCTTTGAACCTTATTGGCTGTGAGTCTTCTATTTTAAGCAGTCCTCCGTATTGGGGCTGTGATGATATTCCCTCATTGAGGAGTATTCCGTCGATTGTTGTTCCGCACAATGTGGTGACATCAATTCCTCCTCCACTTTTACCTTCATTTATATTGACGTAAGGACTAACAGAAAGACCACTTTCAATAATTCTTTTAAGTATATTGATTGATTCTTCATTATAAACGGTTGATGTGTTGACTACAACATTTCCTTCCTGCGTGATATAGTTGAAGTCAGTCAAATAAATCATTTCCTCGAATTTTGAGTAGATGAAGTCGACCTGGTCATAAATCAAGCCCTTCTCCAGCTTCTCACGACCGAGGCTGGTGATTACCCTGCCCGAGTAACCCTTCCTTTCGGTAAAGCCCTTCTCGTCCAAAACCTGCATATGATAGCGCACTGCACGCTCGCCCAGGTTAAAACCCTTCTCCTTCAGCTCATCCGCTATCAGCTTTGAACCGGTAGGCTTTTCCTGCTGACTCAATATCCTCAATATTTCAATCATGCGATGCTCGGATTCGGACATAAAAAAGGCTCCATAAAATTAAAAAAATAGTGTATCTGGATTAGATATCCAAATACTTTCTCTGCTCGTATCCAAACACTTGAACACGGTACTCGTCCCATTCCTGATACTTGAGCTCAAGGAACTTCTCGCTGACGTGAGGGCCTAAAGCGTTCAATATCAATGGGTCCTCTTCAAGGGCATGGTAAGCTTCCCAGAGACTGGTTGGCAATACCTTGATTCCCCTGTCGGCTATTTCCTCTTCGCTTAACTGGTAAAGGTCAACTTCCACTGGGTCTCCAGGATCAATCTTGTTGACGATACCGTCAATACCAGCCTCAAGCATCACTGTGAAGGCAAGGTATGGGTTACATGCAGGGTCAGGTGACCTGTACTCGATACGTGTTGCCTTACCACGTGCCGCAGGAACCCTGATGAGTGCGGAACGGTTCCTTAAACCGTATGCTCTGTAGACCGGTGCCTCATAACCTGGAACCAGACGTTTGTATGAGTTGACAATAGGATTGGTGATTGCAGTAATTGCCGGAGCATGCTTAAGCAGCCCTCCCATGAAGTGAAGCGCATCCTTTGAAAGGCCGGTTTCTGAATTAGGGTCTGAGAACAGGTTCCTGTCTCCCTTAAAGACTGACTGGTGGCAGTGCATTCCACTTCCGCTCACTCCGAAGAACGGCTTAGGCATGAATGTCACCCTGTAGTCCATCTGGTCGAATGTGGCCATGTTGTCCACGATTGCCTTGATAGCCTGCTTGAATGTGATTACGGCATCAGCGGTTTTCAGTGCGTCCTTGAACTTGAATGCAATTTCGTTCTGACCCGGCGCTACCTCGTGGTGGGATGCTTCCACTTCAAAGTCCAAATCCTCAAGGTTCAGGGTCAGCTCACGTCTGAAATCAGGTCCCTTGTCCAAAGGCTCAACGTCAAAGTATCCCGCTTCATCGTATGGCATAGGATATCCGTTCTCATCGATGTCCACGATGAAGAATTCAGGCTCCGGTCCGATGTTGTATTGGAGCCCCATGTCTGCAATGTGCTTTAGGGATTTCTTGAGTACTCCCCTCGGGTCTCCTATGAAAGGTTCGCCGTCGGCTGTCCACACGTCACAGATGAATCTGCATGTTGCGGATTCCTCCGGTCTCCATGATAATCTTGAGTAAGTGTCAATGTCAGGTTTCAATACCAAGTCACTGTCGTTGATTCCTACGAATCCTGCAATGGATGATCCGTCGAATAGCATTCCTTCGTTGAATAATTCTCCCATGTCCTCGCCATTGAATGGTATGACGATGTTTTTTACAGTACCGTTAATGTCGACAAATTGAAGACGGATGAATTTGATGTTGTCCTCTCTCATTTGCTCGACTACTTTTTCTATTTTTTCTTCTGGAATATCGCTCATTAAAATCAAGCTCCACAATATACTAGTCGGAAAACATCTTCCTATTGAAATTATATTTCAAGTTCGTAGTATATAAATCTTTATATATACTGTAATCTGTAATTTTTAGTATATAAAAATAGAAGTTTTCAAAAATTTAATAAAAAAAGTATATGAAGTTTTAAAATTATATAGTGAACTGTTCAATACAAATCTAAAATGGATAAAAAATTTGACTTAAATGTACAATAAGCCAAATCAGAAATGATCAAACTCGCTGCCGAAGTACTCATAGACCTTCTGAAGCTCCTCAGGAATATTCAGCATCTGAGTGCAGAACGGAATGCATTCCATGCACTGAACGCAGCTGTCCGCACGGGAGTCATCGTCAATCAGGCTGAAGTACTGCATCGCACTGGCCTTGGGATCACCCATCATATGAGCGATATTGTACTCGGTCAGGCAGTTTATGATGTCCACGCCATGAGGGCAAGGCATGCAATATCCGCAGCGAGTGCAGTCATTTCCGAGAAAAGTCCTGTAAGTGCGCGCTACCTCACGGATGATTTCCTTATCATAATCAGAGATTATATCCTCTGTCGAAGCGATCCTTATGTTGTCCTTGACCTGCTCCAAGCTGGTCATTCCGCTGAAGACGCAATCAACATCATCACGATTCCAAAGGTACTGAAGGGCCCACTCCACCGGAGTCCTCTTGACCTCGGCCATATCCCAGATTTTCTGAACCTCGTCAGGGATGTTATTCACTAATCTTCCTCCACGAAGAGGCTCCATAATCATGCTTCCCATATTGACCTGCCTGAGGTAATTGGTCCCCATGACTCCTGACTGGTAATACTCATCCAGATAGTTCAGCTGGGTCAGGGCTACCTCCCATTTAGGATACTCGTCAATGATCTCGATGACATAATCCACCTCAATGTGTGAGGAAAAGCCCACATGCTTCACCTTTCCAGAAGCAAGTGCATCATCCAGAAAATCAAAGACGTCCAGGTCCCTGACCTTCTCCCAATCCGGAACTGTCAAGGAATGGAGAAGGTAGATGTCAATGGAATCGGTCTGGAGCTTGTCGAGCTGCTCATCAAGAAACATGTCGAAATCACTTTTCCTCTCAACGGCCCATACAGGGGATTTTGTCTGAAGGATGATGTCGTCCCTATATGAATTCTCATTTAAAAACTCGCCAAGGAACCTTTCGCTCTCGCCGCTTCCCTCCAAGCCTTCGGAATGGTAAGGGTAGGCGGTGTCTATGATGTTGACTCCATTTTCAATCCCATAAGCAAGCATCTTTGAGGCTTCCTCCCTGTCGATATCGGCATTGTTCCTTTTGGTGGGAAGTCTCATTGTTCCAAAACCAAGCCTTGAAACCTCAAGACCGGTTTTTCCAAGTGTATTATATAACATTTCAAATTCCTCAATTCTATTTTTAGTCAAAAAAAGTATAAAACACTTATGATTTGAAAAAACCTAGTTAAAAATAGTAGTTTAGATGGAAATATTCCTGGGATATAGGATGCCGGGGGCGGGATTCGAACCCGCGATCTCACGGTATCCCAGGAATAAGCTAGAGCACTGCTTTATTACCCTATGAGCCGTGCGCTCTAACCAGCTGAGCCACCCCGGCATCTAACAAATATATATATTTTAATCATTACATTTAAAGTTTTTGTTTTTCAGGGTGATTTTAGTGATGTTGGAAGGAATTTTTGAAAAATTAACACTATACTTCAACTGATAAAATTAGAATCATTTTCAAATTGACCGCATCAAATCCAATTTAACACTAACAAAAAAGTTATATTTAATAACTTCCAAGTTATAAAGTTAATTATTACTAAATTTTTAATGATGATATTATGAGTAAAGTTAAAGACATGTCACTCGCACCTGAAGGTGTGAGAAAAATAGAATGGGTTCAAAAACACATGCCTGTTTTGGAACACATCAAAGCGGAATATTTGGAAACTCAACCTTTCAAAGGAATCACAATCGGGTCCTGTTTGCACCTGGAGCCTAAGACAATCAACCTGGGACTCACCCTCATGGCCGGAGGGGCTGAAGTTGCAATGACCGGATGCAACCCGCTATCCACTCACGACGATGCAGTGGCTGGGGCAGCAGACCTTGGATTGAACGTTTACGGCTGGAGAGAACAGGACGATGAGGAATACTACCAGACAATCAACATGGTGCTTGACCACAAGCCTGACATAATCATTGACGACGGAGCGGACATGATCATGGTTCTTCACAATGAAAGAACAGAACTCCTGAAGCATATCAAGGGAGCTTGTGAGGAAACCACAACTGGTGTTCACAGGCTACAGGCAATGCACGCTGACGGAGCATTGAAATTCCCTGTAATCGCCGTTAACGACGCTTACACTAAATACTTATTCGACAACCGTTATGGTACAGGACAATCCAGCTTCGACGCAATCATGGGAACAACCAACATGGTCATTGCCGGAAAAACCGTAGTCGTGTGCGGATACGGCTGGTGCGGCCGTGGACTTGCACTCCGTGCTGCAGGATTAGGCGCTGATGTAATAGTCACTGAAGTCGACCCAATCCGTGCATTGGAAGCAAGAATGGATGGTTACCGCGTAATGACCATACGTGAAGCAGTAAAACAGGCAGACCTGATTATTACCGTGACTGGTAATGCAGACATCATCTGCGGCGACGACTTCAAGTACATGAAGGACGGATGCATGCTTGCAAACTCCGGACACTTCAACGTAGAAATCAACAGGCCAGACCTTGAAGCAATCTCCACTGAAGTCAAGGAAGTGCGTGAAAGTATTGAGGAATTCACAACCAAGGACGGACGTAAGATTTACCTGCTGGCTGATGGTCGTTTAGTAAACCTTTCAGCAGCCCGTGGACAGGGACACCCTGCAGAAATCATGGACATGAGCTTTGCAGTGCAGGCACTATCCGCAAAACACATCCTTGAAAACGACTTGCCTGTTGGAGTCACCAAGGCACCTGATGAAATCGACTACAATGTCGCAAGCATGAAACTCAAGGCAATGGGCATTGAAATCGACTCATTAACCGACAAGCAAAAAGCATACATGGCAAACTGGCAAGAAGGAACATAATATTTTCCTTCCCATTCTTTTCTTTTTTTTCATGTCCTACTTCAGATACATTGACAATGGAGACGGACCCGTCAAGCTATTCATAGGAGGGATCCATGGAAACGAGGGATACACTTCCCTGAAATTCCTTGAAAGAATCAATGAGGATGACTTATCCAGCGGACAATTCTACTTCTATAACTTTGACAGGACACCATACATATCAACCATCAAGAAGGAGTACTACGAGTCAGAACTCGGCGCAAAGATACTTGACCTTATAGAGTACTTTGAACCGGACTTCTACACTGAACTGCACTGCTTCAACCTAAAAAACTACAATAAGCTAACATCGATGGAGCGCTACGAGCGCACAGGCATTCCTCCCCTGATAGAACTGGGAAACCATGTACTCGTCTCATCGGTCTCACCATTGATACGCATGACCTACTTTTCAACCGATACGGTCTGCAAGACACTGGAGATACCATGCTTCGAGAAGCTGACACCTGATGTGGTCAGTGAATACGGTTTTGACAAGTCCAAGGCAGTCGAAACCTATGAAAAACTATTCAAACTTATTTTAAGGGCACCTTCACGAGAATATTTTGAAAAACAGATGCTCATTGACTATGCCGATCAGGTTGACCTGGCGGTTAAATATGCAAAAAAAGTTTTCGGCGAGGACTTTCCTCCCTATTAGAAATAGCATTGATGATTTCCGGGTTTTTGTGGTGGTGAGAAACCATCAATACCATTATACTTTTAAGGACTCCATAGAATATATCCCATACGAGAAACTGGCGTTCACCGTCCCCTTGACAGCTGCCGTTTCCAAAGTGTTTAGTTAAAAATACAATCTGGGGTGTGTGGTGGTAGATTGCATATTTTTGCATAGGATATTTGGAACCCTAATATTAGTTTATTTTCACGAGTATTTAAACCTATGTTAATGTTAAAACCATGCGTCAAGACTGCCCTGTGAAGAGTTCAAGTTCTTCAGTTTATCGCTTGCCTTAGCCACACGCTCCTGTGAGAACCCGTGATCGAAGCATAAAAACTCTATTATCTTGTCCTTATCGGGTTTTCCCCATTTGATATTGTAGTCTGTGTTGACGTTATGGTTCAGGAATATTTCACGGACTTCGTCAAGGTCATGTGAGGATTCCTTTTGAAGTTCATATATTTTTTCTTTCAATTGATTGTTGCGTGCGAGTTTCAATGCTGTCTTCGCCCCGACTCCCTTCATGCCTTCGCAGAAGTCTGTTCCGATGAGTATTCCCATGTCAACGAGTTCTTCACGTGTGATGTTGAGTTCCCTGAGCACCCTGTCCAGCCGGTAGTACTCGAGGTTCTTGGCGTTGGAGTTGACGGCAAGGTTCCTCACAACCCTTTTCGCTCCGAAAAGCAGGCAGTCATAGTCCTGTGACGCCACAGCATAGGCGTCCCCCTTGGAAACTAGATATGCGGCCTGCGCCTCTCCCTCACCTTTGGCCTCAATATAGGGTATTCCCATAAGTGTCAGGAGCTTCTTTGATGATTCGATAATCTCAGGCGACAGCTTGGATGACCTCATGGCGTATTTTCTTGCCTTCTCGGTGTCTCCCTCAGCCAGCGCCTCCTTGAATATTCTTTCTGACTCCTCTCGGATTTCCCTTCTTTTGGCTTGGGTTTCGCTTTTGAGTTCGGGTGCCTGGCCGTCAAAGATATATATTGGCTTTATGCCGTTTTCAATCATGGAGGAGTTGCGGTAGAGTATTCCGCTCAAGTGTGAGGTCACGTTGCCGTTCTCATCGCTCAACGGTCTTCCGTCCCTTTGCCTGATTGTTGAGAGGAACTGGTATAATGTATTGAAAGCGTCAATTGACACGACCCTTCCCTCCAGGTCCTTGATGCTGATTTTTTCCGGTTCAATAATATCCTTTAGCTTAACACCCATTTAAAACACCATCATATTTCTGTAAAGTAACTCACAGGGAACATTTCCTTAATCCACATGAGTATCTCGTCATTGTTTATTATCACATAGTCACGGGCCAGGAAATCCTCGTCGGTGTCGAACAGTTCCTTCAGCTTGTCATTCGGCTTTTCGATGAATATGTTGTTGACTTCCCTTCTTGACTCCACATGATAGTTCTTCAATATCCTTCCGATCGGTATGTCGGCCCTTAGAAGGTCATTGCAGATTTCCCTTGTGCATCTTCCCAGCGGCACGTGGGATATTGCGTATATTAGTGGCTGGTCGCCCTTGTGCATGAGAACTTCCCTGAAGTTGATCTCATCGCCCTCATTCACGTTGACCAGTTCTGCGCGTTTGGCGTCTGCCTCCTCAAGGTGCTGGTCTATGGTGTCAAGTGTGATCTTGCCGTAGAGCACATCGAGGATGGCAGTTATTGATCCGTCTGTTGTCAAGAGTATTTTCTGTGTGTTTGAGAATTCCTGACCGTAGTCCTTTTCAAGGTCATTCATCTTCTCGATTAGTCGTTTGTTAGCTTCGTTCTTGTCCTGTGCCATTTAAATACACCTTTTTATATGTCCTTTGGATTGGTGATGACTCCTGTCAGTGCGGATGCGGCAACCACCTTGGAGTTTGACAGGTAAACTGAGGATTTGGGGTCTCCCATTCTTCCCTTGAAGTTACGGTTGGTGGTTGATATGCATGACTCGCCCTCGGACAGCACGCCCATGTGTCCTCCGAGGCATGGTCCGCAGCCTGGGTTGCAGATTATCGCTCCTGCGTTGATGAATGTGTCAATGTATCCCTCATGAATCGCCTCCTGGTAGATTTCCCTTGAGGCCGGAAGGATAATCAGCCTTACGCTGTCGTTGATGCTTTTTCCTTCCAGGATTTCCGCAGCATCCTTCAGGTCTGAGAGCCTTCCGTTTGTGCATGAGCCCACGAGGCACTGGTCGACGCTTGTTCCCTCAACCTTGCTTATGTCCTTGACATTGTCCACGTCATTCGGACATGCTATCTGCGGCTCCATGTCTGTGATGTCGAATTCAAGCTCCCTTTCATATGCTGCATCCTTGTCTGAGCGGACTATGTTGAGCTCGGATTCCTTTTTGCCTGTCCTTTGGCATATGTAGTCGATTACTTCCCTGTTCGGCTCCATTATCCCGTTCTTGGCGCCCATCTCGATTGCCATGTTGCACATTGTGGCACGCCCTTCAACGCCCATGCTCTCGATGACGGGTCCTGTGAACTCTGCGGTCTTGTAGGTTGCGCCGGCTATGCCTATGCTTCCGATAATGTTCAGTATGATGTCCTTCGGTGCGATGTAAGGATTCATTTCACCTGTCACTTCCATCCTGATTGCCTCAGGCACCATGAACCATGTCTTGCCGGTTGCCCACACCATCGCAAGGTCTGTTGCACCCATTCCGGTTGAAAAGGCTCCGAAGGCACCGTAAGTGCAGGTGTGTGAATCGGCGCCGACAATGACCTTGCCCGGTTCCACCAGTCCCATTTCCGGAACGACCTGGTGGCAGATTCCCTCTCCGTGAATGTAGTTTTTAGTGATATTTTGCGTTTTGATGAATTCACGGCAGACCTTCTGGAACTCCGCTGAGCCTATTGTGTTTGCTGGGATGTTGTGGTCAAAGATTATTGCAATCTTTTCCGGGTCCCACACCTTGTCGGTTATCTTTTCAAATGTCTTTATGGCTGGTGGGGAGGTTCCGTCATGTGACATTGCAAGGTCCACCGGGATTTCAATGATTTCCCCCGGTGTCACCTCATGGCCAGCCTTTGCGGAGAGTATCTTTTCAGTAATGTTCATTTTGACTACCTATTTCTTTGTGTTTTTAACGATTTCCCTGAATACCTGATCGTTAATGTATTTTCCTTCTTCCCTTTGCTTCTTGACCTGTCTTACAATCTCAATCAGCTCATCATCGCTCACGTCAAGCTCGCACTCGTTGAGCTTGGCCCTGACCGCACGGCATCCTGAGTGCTTGCCCAGAACAAGCTGGCGTTTCTGGCCCACAAGCTGCGGCAGGTATGGCTCGTAGCATAATGGCTCCTCGATGACTGCATCGACGTGGATTCCGGACTCGTGGCGGAATACATTGTTTCCAACAACAGGCTTGTTGTATGGAATCGGCAGTCCGCTTGCGTTTGACACGAGATCAGACAGTTCCTTGATGTACTTGGTCTTGAACCCATAGTCCTTGCCGTAAAGAATCTTGATTGCCATGATGAGTTCTTCAAGGGATGCGTTACCTGCCCTTTCACCGATACCGTTGACTGTGGTTGAAATACCCTTTGCGCCTGCAAGGACACCGGTGATTGAGTTGATCACGGCCAATCCGAAATCATTGTGGCAGTGAAGGGCCAGCATGACATCAAGGTCCTTCACAAGCTCTCTCACCATGTAATCGATACCCTGAGGTGTGATTGCACCGGTTGTGTCTGCTATATGAACCCTGTCGGCTCCGCATTCCTGGGCCTTGCCGTAGATTCTTTTCAGAAACTCGATGTCGGTACGTGTGGCATCCTCTGCGGAGAAGGCAACGTACAATCCATGGTCCTTTGCATAATCCACTGCTGATTCGCACAGGTTGATTGCATCCTGCCTGGTTATGTGCATCTTATGGTCAAGGTGGATGTCTGAGGTTCCCACGAATGTGATGATTCCGTCAACGTCACAGTCAAGAGCGGCATCAATGTCCTCCGGCTTTGTACGGGTGAGGGCGAGGATGTCGGCATCCAGTCCTTCGCCGGCTATGGTCTTGACGGTTTCCTTTTCCCTTTGGGAAACAATCGGGAAACCGGCCTCGATTTGATGGATCTTGAACTGGTCAAGCTTTCTGGCTATTTCCAATTTCTCATCCGGACTGAAGCAAACTCCAGGAGTCTGCTCACCGTCCCTGAGTGTAGTGTCATAGATGAGAAGGTCATCCGGGAAGTTCAATTCATATTCCTTATTGTAATGACTAATAAAATATTGCAAAATAATCACTTCTATCCTATAAATTAATTCTAATATATTATATTAGTCATCCAGTATTATTTAAGTTTTCCAATAGTTCCATATATGAGGTTCTCTCAAACCCGTCAGTGATGCCCAGCATTTCGAAAAGCTCAAATATCTTATCCTGAGCCTCACTGTAGTCTGTGCCGTCATCCAATGCCACTTCAATCTCCATGTATGGAGGGAGTCCCTCAACATCATCCAGTGAGATTTCAAAGTTCTCGTAAGTGTAGTACTGCCTGCTTTTTCTCACTTTCCTTGCCGGGGTGAAGCCGATTTCAGCGAATATGTCCGCTGCCTTCTCGGCGCTTTCAATCCTCATCTCCACTTCCTTTCTTGTCTTCGCGTCACTGTTGAGCTTAGGACCCTTATATGTGATGAATGTGTCATTGTTGGTTGTCCTTATCCTCAACGCCTCATCGGTTTCGGCATAATCAACAATGGGGCTTTGGAAGTAGATGTCCTCCTGGAACTCGGTCTTGGTCTTGGCGGCGCCGAGCCTGTAGAGCCTGTCTTCCATATCGGCAAAATCATCAATTCTTGCTTTAACTTCAACTTCAATCATGAGCATATGTTTGTCGGGGTTAGTTGTTATATGTATCTAACCTGATGATTTCATGTTCACTTAGTAACAACTTTTCATTTTGATTTTCATTCATTTCATCATTGTTATGAAGTTATATCATCATGTTTTAATTAAACATCGCTGTCAAGTTTTTTTAATATTTTAGGCCTTTATATTATTTAAATATAATGTTAAGATTTTTCATGTGCTTGTGATGCATTTCAATAAAATCAGTATTCTTATAATGCAATTCTACACTGTTAGAACAATTTTTCATTCTCATACAATTTTTTCTTGTTTTCCACATTTGAGAGTCCAATGCCTCAAGCCATGTTCATGGGCAATGTTTCATCCGATTAATCTTGATAGTCTCCTTTATAAGTGGTGGTGTTGCAATCATTGGATTTCCAGTGCCAATCATTTAAAAAGGATTGTTTTTAGATTTTTCATTTTCCATGTTTTTGTGAAAAATTGATTATCGCCGAGTGTTCTTATGAATCAATGGTTAAAATTAGTAACATTTATAAATAAGTATTTGTAATATACCTTTTCGGTAATATATAAATGAAAGTTATTTATAGGATAAAT
>NZ_CACYJE010000049.1 GCF_902774605.1 uncultured Methanobrevibacter sp. | reverse complement strand
AGCCTGAGGTTGTTGATGAGTCTGTTAGCGAGAAGTTTGTTGAGCCTGAGGTTGTTGATGAGTCTGTTAGCGAGAAGTTTGTTGAGCCTGAGGTTGTTGGAAAACAAACTAAAAAAGAATCTATTAAAGAAAAGATTAATTTAGGTTCTGATAATGACAATAATCATGTTGACCATGGCAGTGATGATGTGAAGGATGATTCTGCTGATGATATGGTTGATTTGGGTTCTGATGATGATTATATTTATGTTGATCACAGTAATGATGATGTGAAGGATGATTCTGCTGATGATAGGGTTGATTTGGGTTCTGATGATGATCATGTTCATGTTGACCATGGCAGTGATGATGTGAAGGATGATTTGGAAAATGAAATTAACGATGAATCCGGAAACGTGGCGCAGGAAATTGACCAAAAGCACAGAAGCAAGCCTAGAAACAGTTTTGTCAAATCAATAATTTCAGAAGTTGTCGGTGGTGAAACTCAACTTCAACCTAAAGAGGTTAAAACAGTTAAGGGAGAGTTCATTGACGATGATGCAGAACCTCTGCACAAGCCTGCCCCTCGTGACGAATACGTGGTTGAAGCGGAGATAGTTAACGGTGAGGAAGAATTGAACATCTTCAATGATGACCTGCCTGATTTGAATAATGATGAAAAAATATACTATGGCGATGATGAGGAATTGAATATTTTCAATGACGAGCTGCCTGACTTAAGAAATGATGATTCATCACATGACATTTCACATATTGTCGACGATGCTAAGAAGGATTATCTTGACGATATGTTTGGCGATGAAAAAGTTCGGGATAAAATGCCACAAGAGCCGGTTGCTGAGAAAATCGAATATGATGGCGCTGAAAACATTCAAGCATCTGAAATCATCGATTCAAATAAACCATCTGATAACAAAAACGTTGAAGTAAATGAATCAAACATTCAAGATGATGAAATCGATGACATAGGCGAACAAAAAGTCACTGATGAAGCCATATCAAGCGATGGAGTAACATATTATCAGGGTTCGAATGATGTTACAAGCAAGCTTCGGAAGAACAATTTCTACTATGAGGATGAAAAGCCAAGAACCGTAAAAGATTCCATCAAAGGAATCAAAAAGGACATGAAATACATTAATAAATCATTAAAGGAAATTGAAAATCCAACAAAAATCGATTACGTTTCAGTAGTTGACAGGACTGAGGAATACAATCCTGCAGATTACTTGAACATGCCAAGCGATGATGATTCAGATAAAATCATTGAAAGAGAAGAGGAATTGACCTTCGCTGAAAAAGAAGAGATTAGAATTGAAAAGGAAATGACAATGGATGCTCTTCAAAAAGAAATTGAAAGCGATGAGGAGGTTATTGTCCCTGTTCATGAACAATTCAGAAGGGAAGAGTTAAAAGACCAAGCATTGGAGGACATTATCCTATCCGCAAATGAAGATTATAAGGAAATTGAAAAGGAAAGGCATAAGAAGGACAATCAACTTAAGGCCTTTGACAATCATAAGCTGCCGGGCAAAAATAGGCCTGAAGACAGCATAATAGACTATGTTGAATCAGATGAAATAGGATTGCATTCATCTGATGATCTGTACAACCAACCGATCAGCAAGATATCCGATTCAATCAAGATGGTAGTTGACATTGAAGGTCCGATACATGTCAGTGAAGTAACCAAAAGAATAAAAGACAGCTGCAACATCAAGCGTGCAGGATCTAAACTGAAAAGAACAGTCAACACTGCAATTCAAAATGCAGAACAGGCTGGTCAAATAATTAAAATCGGTGATTTCCTATATGACGCATCAAACAATGATGTTGTCATCAGAAGAAGAAACAAGCCGAACATAGAACTGATTTCAGATGAGGAAATCGCAAAAAGCATCGAGCTGGTGCTGCTGCATAACAATAATGTATCAACCAAGCAGATTGCAAAAGAAACATCAAGAAACTTCGGATTCAAGTCAACATCCAAAAAGACCGCTTCAAGAATCAACGGCGTGCTTGATTTGATGATTGCAAACAATAGGGTCAAGATTGAAAACGATTACGTTGAACTTAAATAATTGAGTATCATGTCAACCAAAGTCACTTCTCCGGATAACCTGCCCAATAAGCCAGGCGTCTACATAATGCGTGATGAAACAGACACCATAATCTATATAGGCAAGGCGAAAAACCTCATTAAAAGAGTTAAATCTTACTTTAGGGAAAAATTGGACAGGCCGAAGACTCAGATATTGATGAGTCACTTCCATAGTCTGGAGTATATAGTAACTAATTCTGAAAAGGAAGCATTGATTCTGGAGGCCACCCTGATTAAAAAGCATCGTCCAAGATATAATGTTCAGCTCAAGGACGATAAGCGTTATCCATATGTAAAAATCACTGATGAGGAGTTTCCAAGACTTGTCATAACACGAAATGTCACCAAGAATGGAGTGTATTTCGGACCATTCACTGATGTGGGTTCCGTCAAACAAACAGTCAAGTTCCTAAAGTCACTGTTTAAAATAAGAACCTGCCGCAATATGAATGGACCCTGCCTGAACGCTCAAATCGACTTGTGCTATGCTCCATGTGACGGCAGAATATCCAAGGAGGAATACTCTGAAATCATAAACAAGATTGACCTTTTCTTCCAGGGCAAGTACTCAACGATAGTCAAAAACCTTAAAAAGGAAATGATGGAAGCTGCCTCTAAGGAGGAATTCGAAAAGGCTGCGGTCATACGTGACCAGATCAATTCCATTGAGGAGATTATGGAAAAGCAGTTCGTTGACCTTGTCGATGACGACCTGGACCAGGATGTGATAGCGATAGCGCCTGGTGAAAATGAGGTTGTGGTCATCATTATGCCGATTAGAAACGGCAAGATAGTTGGGCGTGACGACTTCTTGATGAGCGCATCACAATATGACTCATCATCAGAAATCATGTTTGCATTTATCCAGCAATATTATGGTTACAATCGCCATGTTCCAAAGCAAATATTATTGGATGAGGACATTGACGATAAGGAACTGCTTGAGGACTGGCTAAGCGATTTGAGAGGAAACAAGGTTAAGATTAAGGTTCCTCAAAAGGGTGTTAAGTTAAGGCTGGTCAGAATGGCCAAGAAGAATGCTGAAATAATCAAGCATCAGAAGAAGAAAATGGAGGATGCATTGATTGATCTTAAAAAGTACCTTAAGCTTGAAAAGTTGCCTCGCGTCATTGAAGGATATGATATCAGTAACATTTCAGGCAAGTTTGCCGTCGGGTCAAAAGTGTCCTTCAAGGACGGCAAACCAAATAAGAAAAAATACAAGCATTTCCGTATGGAAACACCTGGTCCGAATGATTTTGCCATGATGGAGGAATTGCTGACTCGCAGGTTGAAAATGGTTGACCGTGATCCTGAACCAGACCTGATAGTCATTGATGGTGGTAAGGGACAATTGGGTATGGCCTGTGGAGTGCTTGAGAAGTTGAACCTGACTCATATACCTATTATTGGATTGGCCAAGGAGTTTGAGGAAATATTCATTCCCAATTCATCTCGTCCGATTATCATTCCTAAAAACAACAAGGCTTTGCATTTGCTTCAGCAAGTCCGTGATGAATCTCATCGTTTCGCAATCACCTATCATCGTAAGCTCCGAAGCAAGAATATTGAAGCTTCTTCACTTGATGATATTGTGGGAATAGGCAAGAAAAGGAAGATTGCCCTTTTGAAAGCTTTTGGTAATGTGGATAATATTAAAAAAGCCTCAGTGGATGATTTGGCTAAAATAGATGGTATGAATCAAAAGAGTGCTCAAAATGTTTTTAATTTTTATCACTGATATTTTACTACTTTTTCCTAAAAAAGCCCTAATTTTCAATTACATTTAAATATAAGAATTATTATAATGTTTTCATAAAGAATTGAAAAGGTTTAATTATTATGGTTAAATGTCCACGGTGTGGGTATGAAAATTCATCCTCAGCCGTATATTGTGATAATTGTGCCTATCGCCTTGCTGATGCCGATGGTAAAAGGATTAAATATACTCGGCGAGAAAGTAGTTGGAATATGGGCTTAGGCAAAAAAATAGTTATTGTATTGGGGATTATTGTTATAGCGTTTTTATTATTCTCATTTGTCTATAACAGTACTCAACCGACTTATCAAGAATCATTAAATGTTGTTACTGATGATGGAAGTCATCACCAAACTTCTTCTTATCCTTATAAAGCTATCATCAAATACGAAGGCAGTTGGGTTGCTGAAATGGGTGATCCTAACTATCTTGTAAGAGAGTCAGGTTACGGTGAAAAATCATTTACACTGGACTGCGCTGCTTGGGATAGGATTTCCGTTGACGTTCAAAAAGAGGATTATGGTGAAGGCGAACTTACAGTGCAGCTTTTAAGAAATGGTGAAGTTGTAGAAGAAAAATCATCCACTAATGTAACCGGTCATGTTATAATAAATTACAATTATTAGAATTGGTTCATTCTGCTTTCCAGTAATTCGATTAACTCATCGGTTTTATAGAGTCTGATTTCCTGTTCATCTTTACCCTTGAAGATTTTGATAAAGTTGATAAGGTCATTGCATAACTGGTCGTATTGGATACTTAGTGTGTTAAAGTTATTCAGTAGTCCGAATGCTTTTTGCTGGTCTAACTTTGGATTGTCTCTTAGAATCCTTTCCATATTGGCAAAATGGGTTTCAATCATAATTTTGTCTTGTTCTAAGGTGTCTAAATATTCCTGAATTTTATTTTCGCTAGCCATTTTTATCACTTGTTTAATTTATATTAAATTTAAACTATAAATAGTTTCAACAATAAAAATTGTTATGATTAAAAAAGGGGCATAAAGAATGATAAAAGTTGAAAATGTAAGTAAAGCTTATGAACTTGACGATGGAACAAAAGTCACTGCACTTAACGACGTTAGTTTTGAGGTTAAGGAAGGTGAAATCATTGGAATCATGGGTAAAAGTGGTTCCGGCAAAACTACACTTTTAAGGGCACTGCGTGGTGTTGAGCACATTGATGAGGGAAGCATCAGTGTCGGTGACGTTAAAGTGACTTCCGAGTCATCCCAGTTCTATTACAATAACCTTAAAAAGGAGACAGCTATACACCTTCAAAGGTCATTTGGCGTATGGCCTGATACAGTGCGTGAAAATGTGCTTCGTAAACTGTATGCCAGAAGATACTTCGATGAGGGTGACACCAACTTTGAAGTTGCTGAAAGCGAATTCGGCGAGGAAGCAGATGAATTGTTGGAGCTTGTCTCATTGACCCATAAGAAAGACCATTACGCATCAGTTTTAAGCGGTGGAGAAAAACAAAGACTTATCATGGCAAGGCAACTTGCCAAACAGCCAAAAGCTTTACTCTTAGATGAACCTGCAACCATGGCATGCCCTAAAACCAAACAAGAAATATTGGATGCGGTTAAAAAGATCAATAAGGAATTGAACATTACAGTTGTTCTCGTTTCACATTTGCCTGATGTTCAAAAGTACCTGGCGGACAGGGTGATTTTACTTGAAGACGGTGAAATCGTCGATGAAGGTTCTGCCGATGAAATCTGTGACAAGTTCATGGAAGGCATGGATGACATAGTTGATATTCAAAACATCGCAACCGATGAGGATGTCGTAGAGGTCAAGGATGTATATAAACGCTTCTACCTGCTGACCGGTGGGGAAGTTCTTCAAATCGAGGACATCAACTTCAAGGTTCAAAAAGAGAATATTTTAAGCATTATAGGACCTAGCGGTGCTGGTAAGACTGTGCTTTTAAGGATGCTTGGAGGATTGGACGACCCTGACAAGGGTGAGGTGCTGTATAAGGTGGATGAGGAATGGGCCGACATTGACATTCCGGGCATGAACCGTATGAAAATCCGTTCAAAATTAGGATTCATGCACCAGGAATTCGCATTGACTCACTATGCAACCGTCCTGAACCAACTGGCAACAAGATTAGGTTACAAGAACCAGGATATCATCAAGGATGCTCAGAAAAGGGCTAAGCAAATAGGGCTCAGCGACGAGCTGTTGGATTCATTTTACCAGTTAACAGACTTGCCTGAAGCCGAAGCCAAGGACCGTCTAAGACAAATAGGTCTGGACGCTGAAATATTGAACGACTTGTTCCCAAGATTCCCTGAAACCGCCACCAAGGAAGCGGTGGCTGACATTTTCGATAGCCTTGACTTGGACATGGACATTCTCTACAGGAAATCCTATGAACTCTCAGGTGGTCAAAAGGTACGTGTCATGCTTGCATTGATTCTGATTTCAAGACCGAAATTCCTGCTTTTAGATGAGCCGTTCGGTGATTTGGACCCTGTCACATTAAGGGATGTCACAAATGCGCTGAAAACCATATCAAAGAATTATGGAATCACTGTAATAATGATTTCACACAACACTGACTTTATCAAGGAACTGTCAAACAGGGCAGTGTTCATGGATGACGGTAAAATAATCGACGACAGCGAAAACATTGATGAAATCGTGGACAATTTCATTGACTTCTGTCATGCGGACTACCTGAAAGGGGATTAGATGATGTTTGACGTTATTGCAGTTCCCGTTGACGGTTCAGATTATGGTTATGAGGCAGCAGACATTGCCATTGAATTGGCGCAGAAATTCAACTCTAAAATCGCAGCGGTTCACGTTTTGGAGGAATTCTCATTCAACAGCTATGCTTCAGAAGAGGATTCCGGTGATGCCATCTTGGCCAAGATCACTAAAAAGGCATCAGACGTTGGCGTTGAGGTAACCGAACATCTGCTTACTGCTGACCCGTTAAGGGATATGAAGTTCATTATCGACCAGACTCGAGCCGATTTGGTTGTCATTCATGCTCATGGGGCAAACAACAATCGTTTTGTATCCTTTGAGGAGAATGAAGTGTCCGACACTCAAATAGGTTCAGTCTCTGAAAGGCTTCTTAGAACTTCCACTGTCCCAGTGTTATTGGTTAAATAATACTTAAAAATTATTTTTTTCTTTTTTTACACGGTTATACTGCTATTTTTTACTAAACTTTTAAATAATATAAAAATCTAATTATTCATAACATAAATTGTTTATATTATAGGAGATATTTTTATGATTGTTAAAGATTGGTGCTCATTCTGCGGAGAATGTGCCGGAGTTTGTCCAAGAAATTTGATACAAGTAAGGGAATACGCATTAGTATTCAACGATGATGACTGTAAGGATTGTGACACCTGCATTAAAGCATGTCCAATTGACGCATTAGAAAAAGAGGAATGATTAATATGATTGAAACTGATGTAATTGTAGTGGGTTCAGGACCTGCAGGATCCAGTGCAGCAAAACACGCTGCATTAGGCGGAGCAAAAGTTATTTTAATGGATAAGAAATCTGAAATAGGTGCACCGAAAAGATGCGCTGAAGGAGTATCCATCCAAGGATTGGAAAAATTAGGAATCGAACCATCCCCAAGATGGGTGACTCAGGAAATCCAAGGAGTAAGATTACAGGCTCCTGATGGAACAGACGTATGGTTAACAAAAGATGAAGTGAAATTGCCGGAAGCAGGATACATTCTTGAAAGAAAAGTGTTCGACAAGCACATGGCAATGGATGCTGCAAGAGCAGGTGCAGAAATCAAAATCAAAACATTAGTCACTGGAATCGAAAAAATCGACAACGGCTACATTGTTGAAACTGAATGCATGGGCGAAAAAATCGACTACAAGTGTAAAATCCTAATCGCTGCTGACGGACCTGAAGGCCACGTCGCAAGATGGGCAGGACTCAGGCCAGCTGCAAAAGCAAAAGAAATGGAATCCGGTGTCCAATACGAAATGTGTAACGTTGAATTCGAAAGACCTGGAGTCATTGAATTCTACTTCGGTTCATGCGCTCCTGGAGGATACGTGTGGATTTTCCCTAAAGGGGATGACATTGCAAACGTCGGTTTAGCAATATTGCCTCACAAGGCTGAAAAAACCGCAAAAGAATACTTAGATGACTTTGTGGCTACCTCCCCATACCTCAAGAACGCACAAGCAGTGGAATTGAACGTCGGTGGGGACCCTGTTGGTGGAATGACCAAAAAACTCTACGATGACAACATCATGGTTGTAGGGGACGCTGCAGGACAAGTAAACCCATTGACCGGTGGAGGAATCATCTCCGGTATGACCGGTGGAATGTGCGCAGGACAAGTGGCTGCTCAAGCTATCAAAGAGGACTGTTCCAAGAAATTCTTAAAACAATATGATAAGATGGCTCATGATGAATTGGACCATGAAATCAAAAGATACAAAAAGGTTCAAGAATACCTACTCACTTTATCCGATGATGAATTGGACAGTATTGCACATGCATTTGAAGATGAAAGCTTTGAGAAAATTTCCACAACTGAAATTGTTAAAAAATTAATTAAAATTTCTCCAAAGGCTTTACTTAAATTAGGTAAATTTATCTAGGTGTTGAAATTGATTCTGGTTACTGGTGGAGCAGGCTATATTGGTTCCCATACCAACAAAGCATTGCATAATGCAGGTTATGACACTGTTGTATTGGATAACCTTTCAAAAGGCTATGAGAACTTTGTTAAATGGGGACACTTGGAAAACTATGACATAGGCAGTAGGGATTTGAGTGAGGTTTTTGAAAAATATGACATTGATGGTGTTATCCACTTCGCAGGATTCATTTCAGTAGCCGAATCTGTAGAAATGCCTCAGAAATACTTGAAGAACAATTATAAAAATACTTTAAATCTCCTTAAAGTAATGCGCGAATACAATGTGGATAAGTTCATATTCTCATCCACTGCAGCAGTATACGGAAACCCTGAGGAAATCCCAATCACTGAGGATTCAAACCTCAAGCCAATCAATCCTTACGGACATTCCAAATGGCTCGTTGAAAAGGCCCTGGAAAGGGAAGCCGCTAAAGGAGACTTCAACTATGTTGCATTAAGATACTTCAATGCTTCAGGCTGTGACTTTGACGGGCAGATTGGGGAATTGCATGAGCCTGAAACCCATTTAATACCATTGATATTGGATGCGGCAATCGGCAAGCGCGATTGCATCTACATTTACGGTGATGACTATGACACTCCCGACGGAACTTGCATTCGTGACTATATTCATGTAAATGACCTTGCAGACGCTCATATCAAGGCATATGAGTACCTGTGCAATGAGCATGAATCCAACGTATTTAACCTGGGCAACGGACTGGGTTTTTCAGTTCGCGAGGTCATTGAAATGTGCAAGAAAGTCACCGGAAGGGACTTTGAGGTTAAGGTGGATGAGCGTCGTGAGGGTGATCCTGCAAGGTTGATAGCTGATTCATCTAAAATACAAAACAAGCTCGGATGGACTCCGCAATATGACCTGGAGCAGATTGTCGAGTCTGCATGGAAGTGGCATCAGAAAATCAATGGAATTTAGGTAATATTCATGAACGCCGAATCTCATGAATCAAAAATTGATGTGCGCATAATTGTCAACGGTTTGGATATTGCTCAGCTTGTCTCAAAGGCTGTCAATAACATCCAGCTTGACAATGACTATAATATAATTGTTTCATCAATCATACCGACAGTGGAGTTAAGCATAGTTAAAAAGGTAGCCACTGGTGCGGATATCCTTCTGATTGGAGGATATGGTCATGATGAAACATACAATATTCTTTTTAATGAATTGAAAACTGATTTTAATCATATTGGACTGTTTGATTATAATAACATTATTGTTGAAGACGAGTCAATCGATTTCAAACTGGCTGAAAAGGAGATTCTTAATTCAATAATAAAGTCAACAT
Source organism: uncultured Methanobrevibacter sp. (assembly GCF_902774605.1). Classification (GTDB taxonomy): domain Archaea; phylum Methanobacteriota; class Methanobacteria; order Methanobacteriales; family Methanobacteriaceae; genus Methanocatella. The sequence goes on along the minus strand of NZ_CACYJE010000049.1, from coordinate 4,104 downwards.
TATCTTATTCTTTAAACTTAATCAACATTCACACTTTGGAAAACAAGCTGATGAAAGTTACTCATAACTACAATAATCTGCTTGACGACTACAATCAAATCATCAAGGAACAGGATGTTTTAACTCAGGAAAATAAGGAATTGAGGGAAGACATTAATGAAATCAAGGCTGATTACTCAGCATTCAAGACACGCTATGAGGATGTCTATTCCAAGGATATCCTGGAAATCTTCAGTTTGGAGGAGCTGTGGCAGGACACTTTCCATCAGGAACTGTCTGACGAGGAAAGAATAGTCATCGCCACAGACAAGTTCCGCCCGGAGAATATAATTGTTGGGCAGGGTTTCATAGCGGCGGAGTCAAGGCACAAGGCTGTCGAATGGTTAAACATTGTCCGGACTGCCTTGATATTTGTTGATGACAGCAGCGATGATTTGAGAAAGGAATTGTCCTCAAATGAGGAAAATGTCCCTCCGGAAGTGAATGAGGATTATGAAATATCAAACAATTTTGAAAACTTCTGGGACTGAAACATTAATTATTTTATACTAGTTTAACAAAATTATTATTATACTATTTTAATGGGAGTTATAGTACATGCAAGGTGAAATGGAAGACAAGTGCGGTATTGTTGGAATTCATTCTAAAGACGATTCCAAGGATGTTGCATCATTAATTTATTACTGTTTATATGCTTTACAGCACAGAGGTCAGGAATCAGCAGGAATTGCTAGTTTTAATCCAACAATCGGTTTAAACCATTACTGTGGAATGGGATTGATAACTGATGTTTTTAGCAATGAGAGGATTCAAAGCCTGCCTGGACACATGGCCATAGGTCATGTAAGGTACTCAACCACAGGCCAATCAAAACTTGAAAACTCACAACCGTTCGTAACCGATTTCGGTGACGGATTCATTGCAATGGCTCATAATGGAGATATTGTCAACTCCGGTGAATTAAGACAAGAGCTAATTGACGAAGGATTCTATTTCAAATCCGATTCCGATTCAGAAGTAATCTGCTACATGCTTAAAAAAGAGCATTATGACAATGATAAGAATGTTATAGACTCTATTGAAGCTGTATGTAAAAAACTCGTCGGTTCATATGCATTGACAATACTTGTCGACGGTGAATTGTATGGTGTAAGGGATCCTATGGGAATAAAGCCACTTGCTGTCGCTAAAAGAGACGATGATTTTGTTTTAGCTTCTGAAACCGTAGCGTTTGATGTTATAAATGCAGAATACATCAGGGATATCGTGCCTGGTGAGATCATTTACTTTGAAAATGATGAAATTAACTCTCACATGCTGGAAAGTGCAGGAAAATGCAAGCTTTCACACTGCATGTTTGAATACGTTTACTTTGCAAGGCCTGACAGTACAATCGACGGCATTAACGTTTATGAAACCCGTATGAATATCGGTAAGCAGCTGCATGAACTGTATCCGATTGATGCGGATGTTGTAATTCCAGTGCCGGACTCATCAATCCCGGCAGCGATAGGATACTCAAGAGCTTCCGGAATACCATATGGTGAAGGTTTAATCAAGAACAGGTATGTCGGAAGGACATTCATCATGCCGACCCAAGAGGAAAGGGAACTGGCGGTCAGGCTTAAATTAAATCCAATCAAAAAGGCCATTAAGGGCAAAAAGATTATTTTAATAGATGACAGTATAGTTAGAGGAACCACATCCAAGCAATTGCTGGACCTTGTAAAAGAGGCTGAGCCTGCTGAAATTCACTTCCTGGTCGGTTGTCCACCGGTTATTGCTCCTTGTTATTATGGTGTGGCAATGGCTACCAAGAAAGAGTTGATTGCAGCCAATTACAGCATTGAGGAAATTCAAGAGCAACTCAACATTGACAGTTTAGGATACATTACATTGCCTGCATTGGTTAAGGCTATCGGAATGCCTGAGGAAAACCTGTGCATGGGATGTCTGAACGAGGATTATCCTACTGAAATTCCTGAAGGACTCGAAGCAGAAACTTATTATAAGCCTTAGATATCATGGTTGAACTGTTAGCTCCAGCAGGAAACTTCATATCCTTGCGTGCAGTGTTTGAAAATGGTGCTGATGCGGTTTACTTTGGCCTTGATGATTACAACATGAGGGCCAATGCCAAAAACTTTGGCTTAGATGATTTGAGTGAAGTTTCAAGAATAGCTCAGGAGTATGGGGCTAAAACCTACTTATGCACCAACATCATTTTAAACGAAAGGCTAGCCTGTGAACTCGAATCAAAACTTGAGAAGATTTCCTCATCAGAAATTGACGGGCTAATCTTATCGGACATAGGATTGATAGAGGATACAGTGTCCCATGGCCTTGAGGCGCACATAAGCGTTCAGGAAAACGTAACTAATTCTTTCACTCTCAAAACCCTTAAAAAGTTAGGTGCCAAAAGAGCAATCCTTTCCCGTGAACTGTCATTGCGGGAAATCACTGAAATAACTGAAAAATCACCTATCGAGACTGAAATATTCATCCATGGGGCAATCTGCATGGCCATTTCTGGAAGATGCTTTTTAAGTTACGGATTGTATGGAAGAAGCGCCAACTGCGGTGACTGCCTGCAGCCTTGCCGAAAGAACTGGACATTGACCTATGAGGAAGGTGACGACAATGTCATCAACTTCTCCGATGTTGAGGATGAGTCATTCATCATAACTGCCAGCGATGACGGCAGTTACAGGACCAACTTCTTCTCCCCAAAGGACATGTGCATGATAGAGCACATCCCCGAATTGATGGAGAGCGGTGTTGCATCATTCAAGATAGAGGGTCGTGCCAGAAGCCCTGATTACGGCGCCATGGTCACCGGAATATACCGTGAGGCGATTGATGACTATCAGGCGAATCCTCATGATTATGAAGTTAAAGGTGAATGGATGGATGAGCTGACAAGCGTGTTCAACCGTGGCTTTGACACTAATTTCTACTTCAACACTCCATTCGAGACAAGCGAGGACAATCAATCCAAGTATATTAAAAGGGATATAGGGCAGGTTGTCAATTATTATAATAGGGTTAAGGCTGCTGAAATTAGGATATGGGATGATTTGAAGATAGGAGATAAGATCATCATCCAGGGAAAGACTACAGGTTCCATCACTCACACGATTGATTCCATGCAGATTGAGGGCGAATCGGTTGACAGTGTGGAGAAGGGGTCAAATGTTGCAATAGCAATGCCTTCAAAAGTGCGTGAAAACGATTTTATTTATAAATTGGTTGAGAGGAATAATCATGATTATCAGTGATGAAAAACTTAAAGAAATCTTGGAAGCAAAAAACGATGGTTGCGTATCGGACTCTTTCTGGTGTATCGTCCGCGACAATATGCGCGATGGCAGGTACGCAGATAATGAAGATTTGGTCGTGGACTCGCGTAACTGTGAAGATTGGTACGTTGCCATTGAACTGATGCATTTCGGGTTCAGGGATTTTTTGCTGGTCGGTAAGTACGTAAGCGCGGGTTTCCTGCAGGGTTTGCTGACTAACGGATGCAGCGCGTCTATCACAGGCATTAACAAGCTGCATGTGAAGTGGAACGGCGATATCGTAGATTGCCGGAAGTTGCATGGGTGGTGATATGTATGATTACAGTAATTGATAGTAATACGCGGGATGGGCTGCATTGTACGGCTTACCCGTCCCCGTCCGCGTTAGAATCGTGTGCGATTTGCGCCGACAAGTTCAGGATGGAACAGATGGTAAGCCACGATACCGGCGGAGAATATGAAAGCAGCGATGATGCTAAACGCGGAACAGCTATCCACAAAGCATGTGCGATTTTGTTGAGAGCATTAATTGACAGTACCGTAAACACTGGGTCCGAAAATACGAAAAGGGTACTGTCCACGAAGTACATTGATATTTTGAGCAAAATTGCAGGTTGGGATAACAGCTACTACGATTTAGCGTTCAAAAGCGCGCAGAAGGTTTATGAAGAACTGCTGCGGATGGAACGGAAGCATGGAAGCGTGACCGTGTATATCGAAACGTTAGTAGATTTAGGTAACTATCTTAATGGTTACTACGGTACTGCGGACGTTGTTGCGGTTGCGGGCGACACGGTGGAGTTCT
>NZ_CACYJE010000048.1 GCF_902774605.1 uncultured Methanobrevibacter sp. | reverse complement strand
TAAGAAATATAATGGCGATGAATTGACAATGGCTGTTGAAGGCCGCATTGACACAATCACCTCTCAGATTCTCGATAAGCAAATCAACGATGAATTGGGCAAGTTCACCTCATTGACAATTGATTTCAGTGATGTTGAATACATTTCAAGTGCCGGTTTGCGCGTCCTGATTTCAGCTCAAAAGAAACTGGACGGGGATGCTTCAATGAGAATCGTCAATGTCAGTGATGTTGTAAATGAGATATTCACAATGTCCGGCTTTGATAAGATATTGAAGATTGAATGATCAATCTGACAGTTAACCAATTATTGACCAGTCATGATTAAGGTAGCATATTGCAATGTTGAGGATTTGGATTTGGCCGAATCCTATAAGCTGTTGCCTCAGCATCGAAGGGAAAAGGCGAGCAGGTTCAGGTTCGATAAGGACAGGAAGCTCAGCTGCGGAGCCTACCTGCTTTTGAAAAAATTGTTGGATGGGGAGGGCATCACAGATCCTGCATTCAAACTCGCAAAGTATGGGAAGGCATGCATATCCAACCATGAAAACATTCATTTCAATCTAAGCCATTCGAATAAATTGGTTGCATGTGCAATTTCCGATAGGGAAGTTGGAGTGGATGTTGAATATATTGACGCTGGAATCGATTTAAACATAGCCCGGAATTATTTCTTCAACACAGAGTATGACGGCATAATCAAATCCCCCAACCCATCGGATGAATTCTTCAAGTACTGGGTTTTAAAGGAAAGCTACATGAAATACACTGGGTTAGGATTCAACCTCGATCTTGACAGCTTCGAAATAATCATGAGTGATGATATAAAACTTAAAAATGATAAGAACAATTTGAAATTCAGCTTATTTGACCTGCATGACTATAAGCTCGCCGTTGCAGGACATTACAAAGTGGACAATATAGTTGAAGTCAATGTCAAAGATCTATACTAGCTATTTTTTAAAAAAAAGATTAATGGAATAAGATTAATTATTCCATGAATATTGCCGGCTTGTACGGCATGGCGTTTCTGGCCTTGTTTTGAGGGTCATATGAATCATCGGTATGGATGATTACCTCATTTCCGCACTCCTCTTTAATGTAGTCAAGAGCGTCAGTGAGAATTTCCTCCTCATTGATCTTGCCTATATAGCGGGTCTTGGTGATTTCCTTACCGATTTTCTTGGCCACCATCGCTATCTCCTTCTTGTCATCATAGATTTTAGCGCCAATGGCCCTGCCCATAATCTGGCCGATATCTGGTTTTCCAACCTCATCGGCAATCTTATACAATTCCCATTTCCAGTCAGGGGCAAGGTAAATGTGAACCTTTTCGATTTCATCCTTAACCATCTGCTTGATGTGGGCAATGTCCTTGATGATGTTTTCAACCAATTCCTCAGCCTTGTCGATCTCAGCGCTCATGAGGCTTTCATCAGCTTCAGGCCATGCAGCCTCGCTCACGTATCCTTCACCGCCATATGCGCTCCATAATTCCTCTGAAGTGTGAGGGGTGAACGGTGCAAGGAGCTTGATCCATGCCTCAAGGACAGTGGACAATACGTAAACGATTGCAGGGTCCTGTGAGTCAAGCAAGTGTTTAACACGATATAAGTAATGGTCAACATCCTTTTTAAGAAGGAATAATGATTCCTGAAGGGCTTGCCTTGTCTGGAAGACTTCCAGTGCCTCAGTTGATTTCTTGATGTGCTCGTTGAGCTGGCTGATCATCCATTGGTCGATTGTTCTTGTAAGCTCAACCTCTTCAATGTTGCTCAAGTCAAGTGCTGAGCCTTTGACCTCTTCCACTTTGGCGGCAAATTCCCTGAACCATTCAAGTCTTCTCTTGGTTCCGAGAACCTCCTTTTCCCTCCAGTCGAAATCCTGCCATGGTTCAGCGGAAGCCATCAGGAAGAGCCTTACGACATCAGCAGTGTAGTCCCTGATTGCATCTTTTAAAAGAATAACGTTTCCCTTGGATGAGGACATCTTGTTTCCTTCCAAAAGTCCCATACCGAAGACCACTGTTCCTTTTGGCCATTTGGCTTCAGGATAGATTGCACTGTGGGCGAACATCAGAAAGCTCAGGTGGTTACCTACAAGGTCCTTTGCGGACAGTCTCCAGTCGAGAGGGTACCAGTAGTTGAATTCATCCTGGATTTCCTTGACCTTTTCTTCAGGCACTGTGATTTCACCGGAATCCTTGTTTAACAATACCTTGTCGAAGAATGCACGGTTCAAGTCATCTGGATTCATGTCTCTAAGGTACTTGGCGATTGCATAGTAGGACATGTAGATTGTGGAGTCGGTCAATGGCTCGATAAGCCATTGGTCATCCCATGGCATCCTGGTTCCAAGCCCGACTTTTCTGGAACATGCCCAGTCATCCAGCCAGTTGATGTAGTATTCGAAATTGCTTTTGAGCTCTTTTGGAATGATTGTTTCGCCTTCAAGAACTTTCAGGGTCTTCTCGGTCCATTCCTCATTGCCGTATTTCATGAACCATTGGTCGTCCATGATCTTGACGACACAGTTGTTTCCGCATCTGCACACGACAGGCCTTTCAGCGAAATCGTACATGATTGTAGCCATGTTCTCGCTTATTAGTTTTTCCTTGAGTTCTTCACGGGCAAACCTGACTTTCATTCCGCCGAAGCCTGGGATGGAGTCGATGATTTTACCTTTGCTGTGCTGCTGCTTGTAGAGTTCATTTGTCGCTTCATGGAGTTTCTCATCGTTCTGGTCTGTGATTCCAAGCCTTTCGATGATGTCTGCTGCCGGGATTTCTCCATAGCCCTTGAGGGTGCAGACTGGTATAGGTTCGACGTTTTCAACAATTCCGCTTAAATTGTATTTTGAAATAAGTTCATCGTTTTTCTTCAGGTCCTGTAGTGCAATGTAGTCTGCAGGTGCATCCGCAGGTTCGGAGAATACAACTCCACTACCGTATGATGCGCTTACGAAGCTTGCTGGGAAAATAGGCAATTCGTCCCCTGTGAATGGGTTGGTTGCCATCTTACCGATCAAGTCATTAGGATTGATTTCCTCGATGATGTCCAGGTTTTTGATTTGGTTTTTCAAATTATAGTGAGCTTCTTTTGTAATGACCCATTTTTCACCTTCAGCATCCGCCAGGACATATTCCACATCAGGATTCAGCCAGATGTTGGTTGCACCCACGATTGTTTCAGGCCTTAATGTTGCGGTAACCAGTATCTTGTCGCCGATTGGGAATTTCAGTAAGGTGAGTTCGTTGACTCCAACGCCTTCTCCTTCAAGAAGGTCATGGTCTCCGACCGGGTTGTCACAGTTAGGGCAGTACTTTACCGGGTGCTCTCCCTTCTGCACCAATCCTTTCTCATATAATGTGGTTATCTGCCATTCTATGAACTTCTTATAGGTCGGGTCGATTGTACGGAATTCCCTTCTCCAGTCAATGGAATATCCCATTTCCTCCATCACTTCATGGTACTCGGTTGAGAAGTACTTCACGATGAATTCAGGGTCTTCCAATTGTGGTAGGGTTTCCTTTGGAACGCCGTGAACCCTTTCGTAGAGGTCAAGTGTCCATGGGTCTTTCCTTTTGATCCTGTCGGCAATACCGATAACCGGTGCGCCGGTCACGTGCCATGCCATTGGGAAAAGTACATTGTAGCCTTCCATCCTTTTGAACCTTGCATAGACATCAGGCACGGTGTATGTTCGTCCGTGTCCAATGTGCATTGCACCGCTCGGGTATGGAAAAGCCACTGTTATGAATAGTTTTTCTCTTTCATCAGGGTTTGATTCGAATAGTTTCGCATCAGCCCATTTTTTCTGCCATTTCTTTTCAATATTTTCGCTCACTAAATCACCATTAAATTATTGTTTTTTTAGGGCTTTCAGGAACTTTGCTCTTGTGCTTGCTCCTAATAATTTTTGTAATAATCATATCTACATCATCTACTGGAATATCAAGTTTTTCAGCTATTTCAGTATCTTTCAAATTTTTTTCCGTATATAAATAAAGAATTTGATCAAGTAAATCATAACTCATTCCAATTTCATCCTCATCAGTTTGACCGTTCCATAATCCTGCACGAGGGGGCTTTTCAAGGATTGCTTCTGAAATGCCTAGATATTCACTTAATTTGAAAACTTCAATTTTGTACAAATCTCCAATCGGCTCCATATCACATGCGCCATCTCCATGTTTTGTAAAATAACCGATTAGAATTTCGCTTTTATTTCCTGTTCCACTGACAAGGTAATTTTTCTGATTTGCAAAATAATAAATGATTGACATTCGGATTCTAGCCTTAAGGTTACCTATGGCTAATGCATTTTTCTCCAGTCGAGTCATTGATAAAAACTCATTTAAAATGCCGTCAATAGCTATTTCCTCGTATTCAATTCCTAAATTTTGTGCTATTTTAATGCCGTGGTCTGTATCTTCAGCTGGTGTTGTAGCGGATGGCAGTACAAGTCCAAATACATTCTCTTTTCCTAAAGCTTCGCAAGCCAGATATGCTGAAAGTGTGGAATCGATTCCCCCACTTAAACCAACAACAATTCCATTGGTGTTTGACTCGCTGACTTTGGATTTGATGAATCCAACCAGGTCAATTCTTGTTTTTTCTAAGTCTATATCTGGAATTATGCTAATGTTTTCACCAACTTAAATCATTTATACATAAATTAATATGTACGTATTAATTAATAAATTATATCATGTCAGATGTAGAACTCATTTCCAAAAAATCATTTTCAGATATTGACAGTGAGATTATTGACAGGTTCATGGAATTTCAGCAAGCGCTGATCGATAAGGATGAAGCTAGATTGAACGAGATTTTAACTGAAAAATATGAACTTATACACATGTCAGGCAAAAAACAGACTAAACAGGAATTCATAGGCGAAATTATGGATGGCACTCTGAATTATTATAAATCCGAAATTATTGAGCCAACAATCCTTTGGGATGATGATGAAAGACCGACATTGATTGCTGATGTAACTTTAACCGCTAAGGTATATGGCATAAATGGCAAGTGGACCTTGGATACTACAGTTGATTTTGAAAAGATTGACGGTGAATGGTACTTTTCTAAATGGGGTAATTGAGTCTGTCCAATAAATAATTTTTTCTAATTGAGTTCGTCCAATAATTCAATTTTTTGATTGAATTTTAATTAAAGGATTGTGCTTTAATTATTGGATTTGTGGGATTTCAGGAGTTATTTTACACTTGAAATTTCGCTTCGTTACTTATTATTTATTGGACAGACTCTATATTTATCTTTTATTCTGATATATTTTCAGTAATTTGTATAAATGATATGACATATTTTGAATAGAGTGTGGGGTTAAGATATCATGTGCCCTTTATAACTCCTTAAAATATATTTTGTAAAAATTTGTAAAATGTTGTGAAATCCTATTTTTTGAACAACTTTTATATAACTGTCAAAATAAAATCACTATTGTATAAATATATAGGAGACAATATTATTAAGCGAAAAATAATTTTGACCGCATTGATAATGTTTGTATTGGTCAGCTTGACTGCAGTCAGTGCAGTTGACACCAATCAGACTGACGACCTTGCGGCAGAAGACAGTGACACAGTCACACAGGACATACTGACTGATGAATCTGTTGGTGATGGTGATTTCAAGGAATTGAATGACAACGTCACCAGTGCAACAACAACTTTGGAATTAACTAAAAATTATACTTACAATCCGGATGTGGATTTGGATTATAAGGATGGAATAAACATAACTAAGGACATTACTGTCGACGGAAAAGGATATACCATTGACGGTAACGGTCAATCAAGAATATTCAATATTGTCAATGCAACAGTTACCCTGAAAAACATTAACTTCATTAATGGTAATGCTAGTTCCGGTGGGGCAATATGCTTTGAAAACGGTAATTTGACAATCATCGGATGTAATTTCTCAAATAATGTGGGTAATGGAACCAGTTCCATGGGCGGAGCTATCTTCTTTGAAGGTAATGATTTATTGATTGCCGATTCAAAATTCATGTCAAATGAGGCATATGAGTATGGTGCAGTTTTTGCTGATTCTCTGACAGCAGAAGTCAGAAACACCGAATTCAGCAAAAACGGTGCAGAGGATTACGGTGCATTGGCTGTTTTAGGTGGCGATGTTTTAATTGACAAATGTAGTTTTTCTAATAATTCCGCCAGATATTATGGTGGTGCTATCCTCTTTAGGGAAATTAATGCAACAGTTTCAGATTGCACTTTCACAAAAAATTCCGCTAAGAGTGGCGGAGCAATTCAATGGATTGGTGGTAAAGGTAGAATTCTCAATTCTAAATTTATAGGAAACACCGCAAAATCATTTACATCTACCGGTGGTGCAATTGATATTCTCAATACTGAGGATTTTAAAGTTTTAAACAGTACTTTCATAGATAATTATGCCACTTATAAAGGCGCTGCCATTTGTGCAGACAAATGCAACGGTTCCGAAATTTCAGATTGTATTTTTAATAATAATCGCGCCGGTAACGGTGGGGCGATTCACTGGTATAACTCTAATGAAATTCAGATTTCAGATTGTAATTTCACAAATAACGCCGCTAAGGATAATGGTGAAGGAGGTGCAGTTGTATATTCATTTTGTACAAATGACACAATTGCCAATTGTATTTTCATAAATAATACTGCCCGTGACGGAGGAGCCATTTCATCCGAAGAGTGCATTATTTCAGAATGTATTTTCATGAATAATATCGGTCAAAGGGGCGGTGCTCTCAGTTTCTGGATGGAGTATCCTGCTCATATTTCCAACTGTAACTTTATAAATAATTCTGCAAATGAAGGTGGTGCCATTTATGTTTCACGATGGAGCAAGTTAATCACCATTGAAAATGCCAGTTTTATCAATAACACTGCTGATAGTGATGGTGGTGCAATATATGCAGGAAATATTGTTTTTGTAACAAATTCCAATTTCACATCCAATGCTGGAGATAATGGTGGTGCCATCGCTTCCGATTCAAATTTAACTGTCAATGAGTGTCAGTTCAGCAGCAATCATGCGGATAATGAAGGTGGAGCTATTAGCTTTATGGGCAAGGTGCTTGTCATTGACAGTTCCATATTTGAAAACAACACTGTCGATTTAAATTCCGCTGCAATCAATTTTAATGGAACTTCTCTATTAGTTAACAATTCTGAATTCAAATCAAACAATGCAGAAGAATTCGCAGGTGCAGTTGGTGTCGATGAAGCTAATGATGTTAAGATCATCAACACAAACTTCTATAACAATGTCGCAAAAAATTACGGTGCTTTGGGAATTTATGACGGTAACGTTTCAATCGACAATTGTACATTTGAAAACAATCGTGCCGATGATGAAGTTGGTGTGGCATATTTAAATTGCGAAAATGCTTTAATCAATGGTTCCCATTTCATCAACAATGCTGCAGTAGATACAATGGTGGCACATGTATCAGGCGATTTGATTATAAATAATTCTCGTTTCATTGACAACCTCGCCGATACAGGTAATATAGTACACAATGCTATAAATGCAAATTTGACACTGTTAAATTCAATATTTGAAGGGGATTGCTTTAAGGGCAGAACAATTACAAACAATTACGGTAATCTTTACCTGCATAATAATGACATTTACTGTTACTACGATGAAATCTACAGTTATGGTGGAAAAATCACATCACAGGTAAGTGCTGAAATCTTAGACAATAAGACTCACTACGTGCATTTAAATGAAAGCATTGTGATTTATTTCGAATTTTATGATGATAATGACAATTTGATAAGGTTTGACGACTTTGATTTGTTTGTAAACAACACCAAAATTGATTACATTTTTAATGAAAGGAAAAATCAGTACGAGGCTAATTTCACAGCAGATAAACTTGAATCATACGCTGTGTACATAACAAGTGCCAGTTTAACCAATTTAACTTCCAAAAATGGGGAAATTGTTGTAGTGAATGCTGATGACTTTTCAACATTGCAGAAATTAATAGACAATGCCAACGGCACATTGACACTTGATAAAAACTACACCTTCAACCCTCTCACTGATGCTGACTTTGAGAAGGGTATTAAGATTAATAATAATATTACAATAGATGGTGCTGGATTTACAATTGATGGTATCGGGCAAGCAAGAATATTTGATGTTCATTCAGATGGGGTAACATTAACAAATATCACATTCGTCAATGCTAAATTTAGAAGTTATGGTGGAGCCATATATTGGGATGGCAACGATGGTAAGATTATCGCTTGCAGTTTTTCAAATAATCAGGCTTTATCAGGTTCTGCTGCAGTATGGTATGGTAACAGAGGTATGGTTATTAATTGTACTTTCATAAATAACACAGCCGGATCATCTAGTTTTGGAGTCTTATGGTAGTTATTTTAAGGTTTCAGGTTCCACTTTCATAAATAATGATGCTGATTTCTCTGGTGCAGCTATCAGCAGTGGAGGTTATAATACTCAAATTTCAGATTGTATTTTCCGAAATAACACTGCAAGCACAAGAGGTGGTGGAGCTATTCACCTATATCGATGTAGTGATTCTGTCATTTCCAATTGTATTTTTGAGAATAATTATGCTCATGATTTGGGCGGTGCAATTTATTTGGTTTATGTTAGCAATCCTGAGATTTATAATTGTAGTTTTATAAACAATTCCGCCAGAAATGGTGGTGCTATTTTTTCAGCAGGCTCTAAAAATGAAAAAATTTATAATTGTAACTTCACAGACAATCTTGCTGATAATGGTGGTGCCATATCCTGGTTAGATGCAAGTAATACTACTGTTTATAATAATAGTTTCATAAATAATTCTGCAAGTTCTGGTGGTGCTTTATATTGGAACACTGTAAACGGTAATGTTTTCGATTGCAGTTTTGAAAATAACATTGCGGATAATGGTGGAGCCATATTCTTGAATAAAAACGGTAATCTTTCTAATTGTAATTTTGTAAGTAATAATGCAGGTTTGGGTGGTGCAATTTATGCTTATGCCGAATTAAATCTTGCAACTTCCAGATTCAGTGAAAATAATGCAACAATCGGAGGTGCAATATTTTCCACAGACTATTCTGAAATCGTTAACTCAACATTTGACAGCAACTATGCAAACTCTGCCGGAGCAGTATATTCTGAGTGTGTTGACATAGTTAATTCAAATTTCACCAACCACCATGTGGGATTCGGTAACTTCACTTTGGACGGTAAAACTTTCACTCAAAGTGGAGGTGCAGTTTATGGACATGAAGGCTATGTTTATGACTCCAATTTCATCAACAACTCCGCATTTTCCGGTGGGGCCGTTGATTTTACATATATTGAAGTATATAATTCAACATTCAAAGACAATGAAGCAATATATGGTGGAGCAATCGCTAGTGCTGCTGAATGTTATATAGAATATTCCAACTTCACAGCAAACAAAGCCTCACGCGGAGGAGCGATTTACTGTAATGACAGCAATTTGACTGTTGGTGCATGTAACTTCTCAAATAATACTGCAAATGGCGAATATTCCGTTGGAGGAGCCATTTACTTTGACGGTGATGATTTATTAATTGCCGATTCAAAATTCATTTCAAATGAAGCAGCGGATTGCGGAGCAGTTGCAGCTAACTCTGCAACCACTGAAATCAGAAACACAGAATTCATTGAAAACGGAGCATATGACTGCGGAGCAATCGAAATTTCAAGTGGTGATGTTTTAATTGACAATTGTACATTCGACAGCAATTATGCAAACAGATCCATTGCGGCATTGGCTTTGCATTCAAATGCTACAGTCAACAATACAATTTTCAAATCAAACCGTGCAGAAGATAACGGAGCATTATTCTATGAAAGTTTCAAGAAGAATGACACACTAATAGTTGATAGCTGTCAATTCATTGACAATAACTGCAGTGGAGTACACCTCAGTCATTATAACACCAGGATTTTAAACTCAAAATTCGAGAACAGCGTTTCAGATGATGGAATTGCCATTTATAATGGTGTAAGCAGTAAGCTATACCTGTCAAACAATGATGTAAACTATTTCAAGCCTCAAATCTTTTCAGCATACGGTGGAGATATCACATCAAGTGTTACAGTTACCATTTTAAACAACAGGACTCGCTACTATCATCCGAATGACATTATAGAGATTTATTTAAGTTTTTATGATGACAATGACAATATGATACAGGTTCAGGACTTTGATTTGCTTGTCAACAATACCAAAATCAACTATATACTTAATACTGATAGTTTTTATCAGGATTATGAAGGAAATTTCACTTCAGATGAATTGGAATCATATCTTGTGACCATAGGAGATACTTACTTGTCAAATTTAACCATCGAAACAGCTGTAATCAATATTGTGAATGTCACTGATGACTTTTCAACATTGCAGAAATTGATTGACAATGCTAACGGCACACTGACACTTGATAAGAACTACACCTATAACCCGCTCACTGATAGGTATGTTCTTACTGTTGGAATCAATAAAAATATTACAATAGATGGTGCAGGTTTCACATTGGATGCTAAGAATCAAAATAAAATATTCTATGTTTATTCAGACAATGTGACAATTAAAAATCTTACATTCATCAATGGAGATTCATATTCCGGAGGCGCTATCTCTTGGAGGGGAAATTGCGGTCTGCTTGCTGACTGTACATTCATAAACAATACTGCTGATTGGGGAGGTGCTGTTGAATGGGAAGGTGATAACGGTACTGTTTCCAACTGTATTTTCCTGAACAACTCTGCTAGTCAGCTTGGTGGTGCCATTGAATTTGATGGTGCTGAGAATTGTGAGGTTTTAGATTGTTTATTCATAAATAATCATGCCCGTAATGCTGGTGCCATTTGTGATGATGCTGCTGATTATCTTCATGTTTCAGGATCCAAGTTCATAAATAACTCTGCAGATTATTACGGAGGAGCTGTTTTGTGCGAGTATTGTGAGGGAGTCGATATTTCAGATTGTAGTTTTATCACTAACTCCGCAGGTAAAAGTTCCGGAGCTATAGACTTTACTGATTGTGATTATGCTGTAGTTTCCTACTGTAATTTCACAAACAACTCCGCTAATGTGGATGGCGGTGCCATTGAGTGGTGGGGAGATAATGGTGAAGTCTCCAACTGTAACTTTGAAGATAACCGTGCAACTTATGGTGGAGCCGTTTACTGGTGGGGAGAAAATGGCAATATATCAAATTGTGATTTTGCAAACAATTCCGCAGTTAATGGTAGTGCAATCTATGGTTATGAAGGTGATGCTGTGATTTCCAATTCCAATTTCACAGCAAACAATGCGGAGGAATCCGGTGCAGCAGCCTATTCAAAAGGAAATATGACTGTCATCGGTTGTCAGTTCAACAGCAATCATGCTGGTGAAGTAGGTGGTGCAATCTTCATCAATGAAAACCTCACTGTCATAAACTCAAACTTTACACAAAATGGTGCTGAGTATGGCGCTGGAGCAATATTTGCTAATCATGCTGTTGAAATCGATGAGTGTAACTTTGAAAACAACACTGCCGGAAGCGTTGCAGGTGCAGTTTTAGTGCTTGACAATTTAAATATAAGCAATTCCTCATTTGCAGGCAACGCTGCTGAAAGAGGGGGAGCAATAGCTGCCGCAAATATGACCATATCAAATTCCAACTTCACAGCAAACAACGCCGATGAAGGTGGAGCTGCATATGCTGTCGATAATGTTACAGTCAACAACTGTATATTTGAAGGAAATGCTGCAGAAGATGATGGTGGAGCAATAAAATACAATGTTGAACACGAAAAATCAACATTGTCCGTTAATGGATCAACATTTGCCAAAAACACTGCTGAAAGCGGTGGAGCACTGGCGGTTGGAGGAGATGCAAAAATCAGCAATTCCAAATTCGAAAACAATGTTGCTAAAGACGGCAGTGACAACATTGCTACATTTGATGGTGCCAATGTAACTCTTGAAAATGTCTCACCTGAAAACTTAACAGTATTACCTCATGTTGACGTTATCGCATGGGCTATGATTGGCAAATACGGAAATGATGCTGAAATAAGAGCTACTGTAACAAAAGACGGTGTGAATTTAACCGAAGGATCCATATCTGTTGTAATCAATAATAAAACATACAGTGCTGATGTAGTTAATGGATTTGCAGCAATCAAAATCCCTAACTTGGATGCGGGGGATTATGAGGGTGTCAAAGTAACATTTAACGGAAACGGCAAATACACAAACAGCTTTGATACTGTTAATTTGCATGTTTTAAAGATGAACACAACAGTAACTGCTGCTGCCAAGACCTATGTCATCAATTATGGAGGAAAATATTCCGTTACCATTAAGGATGAAAACGGTACAGTCCTTGCAGGCAAAACCGTTACATTAACAATCAATGGTAAGGAGTATAAGGCAACAAGCGATGCTAAGGGTGTTGCAACATTCAGCCTAACTAAATCAATGCTCAAATCTGCAGGCGTTAAAACAGTTACAGTTAAATTTGCAGGCGACAACAATTATGTTGGATCAACTGCAACCGCTAAAATAACTGTTAATAAAGAAGCTGTTAAAATCCTCAAGGCCAAAAAGACCTACAAGTTCAAAAAGTCCAAAAAGTCCAAAAACATTAAGGTTACTTTGAAAAACAGCAAAAACAAAGCCATGAAAAAGGTTAAAGTGACCCTTAAATTATCTGGTAAGAAAATCAAAGGCAAAAAGAAAATCACTGCCAAAACCAACAAGAAAGGTGTGGTCACCTTCAAGCTTGGCAAAAAACTTACCAAGAAAACAAAGGTAAAATACACAATAACCTACAAGGGCAATGCATACTACAAAAAAGCAACCAAAAAAGGAAAAATTACAGTTAAGTAGATTTACCAATCTACTTATTTTTTCTATTTTTTTAGTATAATACCATATTCATCAGTTCAATTCAATCATCAAACAGGTTTTTGGATAATATATTCAAATAATTAACCTTTCCTGTATTTAAATTAGAGTCCGTCCAATAATTCAATTTTTTGATTGAATTTTCGTAAAAAAAGAGTTTAATCTGAGTATAGGATTAGTGGGATTTTATGAGGAATTTTACACTTGAAATCTCACTTCATTATATTTTTTTTAATATACTTAGTTAATTTTAGTTTGATTTTGCTTAAATTATTGCTTGTTTATGTATTTTTCATTTGGATAAACTCTCCTTCCATCAGGATACTCAATGTAGGGCTTATCGAGTTCATCATCATAACCAGCAATAGGAAGTCCTTTGATTTTACATATGTCCTGATCTATTTTAATGGATGCTTTAAATCTTTCAGTAAGTTCTTCATCAGAAATTCCACATGTTGAATCTAATTCATTTCCTTCAGTCAAAAGAAACCCTCCTCATTTTACTAATTATAATATTTAATATCGATTTCATTAATAATAAATATTTTTGAAGTGCGACTTTATGAAAAAACGCATGAATTAAATTTGAAAGATTTTCTTAAATGAACGGGATGGGAAACATTTTATTTTTGATTCATATCTTTAATTTTCCTTGCAAAAAGTATTGCTAAAATAATAGCAATACTCCATGTAATAACTTTCATCATAATAGATTCAAAAGTTAAATCAATATTATTAAAATTGGCTATATGAGGACTGAATATCATAGATATTAAGAAAAATAATATGCTTAATGAAATCAAAAGGAGTAAGCATCCTTTCTTTCTTCTAACTTCAAATGATAATATTCTATTGAATTTATCTGGAATGACAAATAAAATTTGGAAAATTAAAGTTATTGCAATGGTTAAGTTACTTAATTTAAATGCATTAAAATAACCGTAAATTCCCACAGCCAAACTTAATAATCCATACCATGTTGGAATATAACCAAGGATAATTTCTTCACCTTCAATACAACTTTCGTCATTAAAAACATCA
>NZ_CACYJE010000047.1 GCF_902774605.1 uncultured Methanobrevibacter sp. | reverse complement strand
ACTTTAGAAAACAAGACACTAGCTACATCTAGATTCTTATTTTCTATTTTTTTCTTTTTTTTATAACGCCATCATTATCACAACATTTATATGTGACTTCAAACTTATATGTTACTTAAAAAATGTGATATTATGATAGAAAACAATATTTGTCTTCTAACAGACAGCTATAAGGTAACTCATCACTATTTCTATCCAAAAGGCACTGAAAAAATATATTCATACCTTGAAAGTAGAGTAGGTGCTGAGTTTAACAAGACAATCTTTTACGGACTCCAGTACATCCTCAAGAAATATCTTGAAGGCCAAGTTGTGACACAGGAAAAAATAGATGAGGCCGACAGGCTAATCGCTTCACACATCGGCCCGGAAATCTTCAACAGGGATGGCTGGCAATACATACTTGACGAGCACGACGGATGCCTTCCAGTCGAGATCAAGGCGGTCCCTGAGGGAACACCAGTTGACGTCAGCAACGTGCTCATGACAGTTGAAAACACTGATGAGGAATCCTATTGGCTTGTTAATTATCTGGAATCATTATTGCTGCAGGTCTGGTACCCATCAACCGTGGCAACCCTATCAGCGGAGGTTAGGAAACTCTGCAACTTCTACCTTGAAGTCACAGGATCCGTTAAGGACAATCTTGACTTCATGCTCCATGATTTCGGATACCGTGGAGCGACATCCACAGAATCATCAATGCTGTCCGGTTCCGCACACCTCTTGAGCTTCAGCGGCACAGACACCATTCCAGCATTGACCATTCCTGAAAACTACTACAATGACTCCGAGTTATATGGTTACTCTGTCCAGGCTACTGAGCACAGCGTAATGACATCACTCGGACCGGAAGGGGAATACGACCAGATATTGAATGTCATCGACAAGGCAAAGGACGGCGTGCTGTCAATGGTCATCGACTCATACAATTACCGCAACTTCCTCATTGAAGCGGGCAAGTCAGGAACTGAATTGAATGAGGCAATATTGAACTTCCTTGACGGCGAGAACAATAAGGTTGTTTTCAGGCCGGACAGCGGAGAGCCGGTATCAACCACAATTGACTGTCTGAACCTGTTGTCAGAAGGATTCGGAAGCCACTTGACCGGTGAGGGATATAAGGTCTTTGACCTCAACATCGGATTGCTGTGGGGTGACGGCTTGAACTACCAGAAAATCCGTGACATCCTCTTTGCAATGAAATCCAACGGCTGGGCGGCGCAGAACATCATCTTCGGCATGGGCGGTGGACTCCACACTGCCGTTAACCGTGACACTCAAAGGAACGCATTCAAGTGTTCAGCCCAATTGCGCGACGGCGAATGGCATGACATCTTCAAGAACCCATTGGACTCCAGTAAAAAGTCCAAGACAGGCAGGTTCAAACTGGTAAGGCAGAACAATTCATTCAAGACAATTCCAATCGCTGATGATGGTGAGGACATCCTTCAGACCGTTTTCAGGAACGGTGAACTCTTGGTTGATGATAAGTTTTCAGCCATTAAAAACCGTGCATTGAAATATTCCAATTTTTTATAATTTTTCTATAAAGCATTTGCTTTATACATAAATCTATTTATTTTCTTTTTTTCTATTTTTCATTCCTTTTACATAACTATTTATTGAATAAAATGGCATAATATATGTAAAGGAGGAATGATTTTGTTAAAGAGAAGGGAGATTCTGATAATGTCCCTGTTATGCTTAACGTTCTTGTTGATTATTCCATTCACGGCAGCTGAAAGCATCGACGATAATCAAACAGTAACTGCAAGCAACACAGGAGATATCTTAAAAGAGACTAAAGACTATTATTTTAATTCATCAGCCGCAACAGATGGTAACGGCACATTAGACAATCCATATAAGTACTTAAAGGAAGATAGGTTCAAAACCAACTCCACCCTTCACCTTGCCGATGGGGAATATTGCCTGGATACTATGGTGATAATGGATAATGTCAGCATCATGGGACAGAGCAGTGAAAACACCATTATAAGCTATGATGGATGGGCTTTCATAACGAATGGCAAGATAATATTGAATAATGTCAAATTAATCAATGCTTCAATACTTAACCATGGGAATCTTGAAGCAACCAATGCAATATTTGCCAACGGTGAAGGAACCCTATTTTCAAACGACAGTTTCGGTGGTGCAATATACACTCAATACATTGATGAGGATCAAGACTCAAGTGTCACAATAAGGAACTGCACTTTTGAAAACAATAATGCGCACTATGGAGGGGCCATCTGCATGCAAACAGGACTGCTTGAAGTGTATGACTCCTGTTTCATAGGCAACCATGCATACTTCTATGGCGGAGCAATATCCTGCGAATATTCTGCAAGAATAATGATTTCCAAGTCAAGATTCATCAGGAACTATTGCATTGACGGTGCCGGAGGGGCAATCTATGCATTATCATCAGGCCTCTTGAATATGGATAACGTTACAATAAACGCATCTTCAGCAAAATTCGGAGCGGGAATAACCATATTGAACACTGCTGCACTATTGAATAATATAAACGCTCAGGACAACATTGCCGAGTATGACGGCGGAGCGATATATCACATGTATCAGGATTTCACCCTCTCAAACTCTAATTTCATAAACAACAATGCATCCAATGGAGGAGCACTTTTCATTGACAATTCAACCCTCAGCATAACCGACAATTCATTTATCAACAATACCGCATCACATAAGGCCGGTGCAATCTATTCCATATTCAATGTTTTAACAAATGATTTTGAACAAAACACATTCGAAAACAATGATGTCTTCCAGACCGATGAATTCAATATTGAAATCGGCGGCAGGGAATATGTACTATTCAATCTTCCTGACGGCATTGAAATTCCTGAAAATCTCCCATCCTATTACAGGCTGAACGAAACTTCCCTAACCTCAGTTAAAGACCAAAAGCAAGGAGGCAACTGCTGGTCGTTCACGGCATTGGCGGTTCTTGAATCATGCATAAAGAGGATAACCGGCATTGAATATGACTTTTCAGAGGAAAACATGAAAAACATAATGTCACTATACTCCGATTACGGATGGAACGTCAATCCAAATGACGGAGGCTATAATCCTATGGCATGGGCTTACCTTACAAGCTGGCTGGGTCCGGTCAATGACATTGACGATGAATACGGCGAAAGTTCAGTGCTCTCACCTGTACTTGAGAGTCTATTGCATGTTCAAAACATGCTCTTCCTGTCAAGATATGGCTACAATGACAATGATGCAATCAAAAAAGCGATTTTAATGTATGGTGCCGTCGCAACAGACATGCTTTATGAGAAGGAATGCCTCTTGAATGGCACATCTTATTATTACCCTGAAGAGAATAATAAAACCGACCATGCGGTAACCATTGTCGGATGGGATGACAATTACTCCAAAGACAATTTCATCATGACTCCTGAAGGCGATGGGGCATGGATTGTGAAGAACAGCTGGGGTCCCGACTGGGGTGACGAGGGATATTTCTATGTCTCATATTATGATACTCAAATGGCGTTGGGAGATAACATTGCATACACGTTCGTTTTAAACGACACATACAGGTTCGACAGGAACTACCAGTATGACATAGCGGGCCCAACCAATCAGTTATATAATGGAGAGTCCAATTTCTTATGCAAAAACATTTTCAATGCCACAGGCAATGGCGTTTTAAAGGCAGTTTCAACATATTTCTATAATAAGACCAATTGGACAGTATCCGTTAAAGTGAATGACATATTGAAAAGCATTAAAACAGGCACTAGCGAAGCCGGCTATTGGACAATAATCCTGGATGATGACATTTACCTGCAAAAGGGAGATGTCTTCGAGGTGTTGTTTAACATTACTGCAGAAGGAGTGGCAAATGTGCCGGTTTCATTCAAAGACGCGACTAATCATTTCATTGACTTGAAGCATGTATCCTATATAAGCGATAATGGAGGCAGGAGCTGGACTGATTTAATGGAGGAGTATGAAGCTGTCTTATCCATCAAGGCATTTGTAATTTCAGATGACATCCACACAAGCACTGCCCTTGAAGTGAGCCATGACGGATACAATCCGGTGAGCATCAATGTCACAGTCACTGATGAAAATGGAAACAAAGTGGACGGTAGTGTCAAATTCAAATTGAATGATGATGAATTCACCATGAACCTAACAAACGGCAGAGCATCATTTGAATATGATTTTGAAAAGGGAATGAACAATATAACAGTCACCTTTGAAAGGGAAGGATACGTCACATCCTCAAACACAACATCCATTGAGATACGCAAAAGGAACACTGAATTGAACTTGAATCTAACACGAAAAGCGAATAATCTATCAATCAACGTCACTGCCAAAGACAATATCAATGAGACAATAATTATAATAATAAATGAGCAAGCCCATGCGGCCAATCTCGTGAATGGCCAATATGGTGAAGAGCTAACAGGTCTTGACAATGGAAACTATGATGTCAGCGTTGGCTTAAACAGCACCATATGGGAAGCGGAAAACGTGACCGGAAGCATTGACATCAACATTAAAGACACTCAAATCATTGCCGGGGATTTAACCGCAAACGATGAAGCCACTGGCATGTTCAAGCTCACCTTATTGGATGGGGATGGAAATCCATTGTCAAACAGGACAATAGAATACGAGCTGGATACCAATTCAACAGTCAAAACAGATGAGGCTGGTGTTGCCATAATCTCATTTATATTAGCCAATGGAAAATACACTATTTCATTAAGATTTTCTGGTGATGATGATTATTGGCCGTCAAGCGCTTCAAAAGAAATCACTGTCAAAACCAATGTGAACGCAAGCATTGCAGTGAAAACATCACTTCATGATGCAAGCATCAACATAACATTTTCCAAACCGATAAATGAAACAATCACAGTTTCACTGGACGGCAATGTGACTGCATATGAATTATATAATGGGTCAACCCTCTTCACTGCACATGACCTTGCAAACGGCATCCACAATGTGACAGTTGAATTATTGGATGAAAAATACAATTACACTAAAGCAGCTTGCAATTTCACAATAAACGTAATCAAAACCAAAATCACAGCTGATGACTTCACCACAATCGAATACAGCAATGAAAACTACACTGTCAGGCTGAGCGATGAAAACGACAATCCGCTTAGTGGAAAACAGGTGAAATTCCTGTTGAACAATGAAACAATATGCGTCAACACTGACGGTGAAGGCGCTGCAACAATTCCAATCAACCTGAAAGGCGGAACCTATGAGATAACCGTCAGCTACAGCAACATTTCAGACAAGTATGATGATGTTGAAGTGACCAGGACAATCAATGTCAAGACATTAGTTTCAGGTGAAATAAGCATTGAGAAAACTTTAAACAATGTTGCATTGACAATACTATTCACAGAACCGGTCAACATTACCGCCAACGCATTAATCAACGATGAATCAAAACCGATCAGCATCAAAAACGGCCAATCCACATTGTACTTGACAGGCCTTGCCAACGGCCACTACACAGTCAACATCACATTCGGCGATAGTGACTCCTATGTGTTCAGCGAAGTTTCATCAAGCTTTGACATTCATGTAATCAATACAAGAATCATTTTAAGTCCATTGACAGTATATTATCATGATGGTGCATTCAATATCATATTGCTGGATGAGAACAACAATCCTCTAAACGATAAGGTATTGCGTGTGAGTCTAAACAATGTAAATTCCACTTTCAAAACAGACAGTAATGGAAATGCTACACTTTCATCACTCATGCCGTATAATCTGAGAGTTGGAAGTTATGGTCTTATTGTCAGATTCAATGGCGAAAATGAGTATTGTCCGTCACAGGCCACTGCAAAAATCACACTAATGTCAAGCATTAATCTTCCACAATCAAAATATGCCTTCAACTCACAGTATATAGTGACATTATATGACAACAATGGTCTGCTCAATGAAAAACAGGTTAAAATCACATTAAACGGCGTGACCCAAACAGTCACAACCGACATCAACGGCCAAGCTAAAATAAACGTCAACCTCAACCCAGGTTCATATTCAGTGGCTGTTGAAAACCTCGAAACAGGAGAAGTCAAAACTCAAGGCATACAGGTGGTGCCACGTCTCACTGGAAACGCCAACATTGTAATGTATTATGGTGCCGGCAAAACATATAATGTAAGGGCATACGGTGACAACGGACAAATTGCAGGTGCAGGCGAGCTTGTGACTTTCAACGTTGCCGGCAAGAACTATAATGTCAGAACCAACAATCAGGGTTACGCATCATTCAAGATAACCTTGAAGGCTGGAAACTATAAGGTCACCGCCACATATAAGGGATTCAAGGTTTCAAACAAGATAACTGTAAAACCTACATTGATCGTTAAAAATATGAAGGTTAAGAAAGGCAAGAAAATCAAGTACCAGGCCAAACTCCTCAACACCAACGGCAAGGCATTGAAAGGCAAAAAGATAACCTTTAAAATCAAGGGCAAAACCTATAAGGCTAAAACCAACAAGAAAGGAGTTGCCAAAATAACCATTAAGAAGTCATTCAAGCCGGGCAAATATAAGGTGACAGTCAAATATGGCAAGCTTACCTCAACAGCTAAAATCACCGTTAAAAAATAAGGCATAATGCCTTATTTTCATTTTTTTTTAAAATTGAATAATAATTATTTATAATGGGAGCTCCTAAACTATAATATTATAGAGGGTGTAGTTTTGAAAAAGATTAAACTAATGGCATTTTTCACATTGGTATTGTGCTTATTGATTGTTCCAGTCGCTTGTGCAGAGGATAGTCAAGAGACTTTATGTGATTACGTTAATGCTACAGATTTCTATTTTGATGTAAACGCCACCAGTGACGGTGATGGGTTAAAGGATACTCCATACAATAATTTCACTGATGACAGGGTTAAGGACAACTCAACAATTCATCTGGCCAATGGAGAATATGTATTTGAAAAATCAAGAACATTCAACAACATATCATTCAATGGTCAAGACCCTCAAAGAACCATATTGAACGGCAACGGAACCACATTGACAATCAACGGCACAGTCAATTTTCTAAATGTCACCTTGACAAACTTCCATATAGTCAATTCAGGCCATTTGAATGCTCAAAACACTGTTTTTACAGGATTGCTTCCATCACACCCTGAAAAGGATAACGTTAACTATTATGGAGGTGCTATTTACGCCGAATACAACAAGAACATCTATCTTGAAAACTGCAGCTTCATCGACAACGCCGCTCCATACGGAGGAGCAATCTATGTGCGCGGAGGAAGCCTGACAGTTCTGAATTCACGATTCCATAACAACACTGCCTACAATTTCGCAGGAGCAATACTTGGAGAGTCAGGCGTCAGGATAATCATCAACAACACGGAATTCATATTGAATAAAGCAGATGAAGGTTCAGGAGGTGCAATCTACCTAGTATCCTCATCATTGACTGCCAACAATATTACAGTAACAGATTCCAAGGCAGATTTTGGAGCGGGGATAGTGTCATTAAGATCAACCTTAAACTTGAATGACTCCATTTTTAAAAACAATGATGCAAGATATGATGGAGGAGCACTCTACGGCTATTACGGCTCCCTAAATTTGAATTCATCAAGATTCATTAGAAACACTGCCCGCAATGGCGCCGGACTTTTCATCAACGATGTAAATATAGTCAATATCACATTCAATGAATTCATTAAATGTGCCTCATCAAATTATGCCGGTGCAATCTACTCATTTTCCGGAAAAATCAATGAAACACTGAATAAATTTGAAAACAACACTGCCAAACAATTCAACACCACCTATACTGCAACAAACGTTGATTTAACCATTGGGGATGGGAATTATACATTATATACCATAAATCAAACAATCAACACAACCCTCCCATCAACCTATGACCTGCGCACCCTGGGACTGGTGACACCTGTCAAAGACCAGCAGAAGGGAGGAAACTGCTGGGCATTTGCGGCAATGTCTGCTCTTGAATCATGCATCCTCAAGGCATCAGGTGAAGTCGTCGATTTATCAGAGGCGAACATGAAAAACCTGATGGCATGGTACTCCGATTATGGAAGAAACATTCGAAGTCCTAATGACGGAGGGGACAATAACATGCCAATTGCCTATCTAGTAAGTTGGCTTGGGCCGGTCAGTGAAGATGACGAGGCATATGATGATAAAAATCATTTATCACCTGTATTGCATAGTTTAATGCACGTTCAAAACATAATCTTTTTGAAAAGGAATAGCTTCACGGACAATGACGGCATAAAGCAGGCTATAATGAATTACGGTGCGGTTGCAACAACAATGTACATGGCTGTTGCTGTCTGGGACGGCAAGAAGGTCTACCATTACTATAATGAAAATCAGAATCTAACAGATTCCACCAACCATGCCGTTGCAATTGTAGGATGGGATGATTCAATAAGCATTCCTAAGGCCCCTGGCCCTGGAGCATGGATAGTCGAGAACAGTTGGGGTCCAAACTGGCCAAGTAGCGTCAACGGCGATGGATACTTCTATGTGTCCTATTACGATTCATTTTTCGCAAGACCAGGCACCTATGCATCATACACTTTCATATTGAATGACACTCAACATTATGATAAGAACTATCAATATGACATTTCCGGCGTAACTGACTATTTCTGGAATAATGTGGAAAGTGTCTGGTATGAGAATGCTTATCAGGCAACCGACAATGAGTTTCTAAAGGCCGTATCCACTTACTTCAACAAGAACACTCAATGGGAAGTGAACGTCTATGTAAACAGCAAGCTCCAGCTTATCCAAAACGGTTCTGCAGTTCCAGGCTATTTCACAATCAATCTGGATTACCCGATTCCGCTGGTTAAGGGAGATTTGTTTGAAATAGTATTCAAGATAACAGTGGATGGAGACGTCGGATTCCCGATTTCAGAAGCCGTTTCACTGACAAAATACACCTACGCTCCAGGAGTATCCTTCGTAAGCTACGACAATGGAAAATCATGGAATGACCTATATGACCTAAGATGGTATGGCTATCCGGGACACAGTTACCTCACCCAAGTGGCCTGCATTAAGGGATTCACTGAACTGGTCACCTTAACATCAACAATTAAAAGCTTCAACGTCACCTATGACTCCATTGACCTGTTCAACATCACAGCCACTATCATTGACGAGTCCAACAATACGGTCAGGAACGGCAATGTCACATTCACCGTCAACGGCGAAGATTATAATGTCACTGTATTTGACGGCTTTGCATCACTTCAATTGCCTTTAATCCTGGGTGTGAACAATATTTCCTGCGTGTTCAACTCACCTAATTACCATCCGTCAAGTGCAAACGCCACTTTCGAGCTCAAGCCGATTCCAGTCATCATGAACATTACGGTCAATCAGGACCTGAACAATGCAACAATAAACTTCACATTCTCAAAACCGATAAATGAGGAATTAATAGTCACAATAAACAATGAAACACAAGTCCTCAGAACAGTCAACGGAACATGCCATATTGATTTGACTGAATTGGAATATGGACAGTACAATATCACCGCTCACGTCAATAAGGACGTTTATGACAGTGCCAATGCCACAAGCTTCTTTATAAATGTTAAAAAAACCCGTTTGGAATCTCATGATGTAGTCACTATTTACAATAGCGGATTGATTTACAGGGTTAAGCTAACAGATGAGTTCGGCGAAGCCGTTATCGGCCGTGAAATCATATTCAATCTCAACGGATTAACCTATAAGAACATGACCGATGAGAAAGGATATGCCAATATGATTTTAAACCTAAAAGACTCAATTTACAATGCATTGATCAGCTTCAACGGTGATGACAATTATCTTCAAAGCGAAAACACCTCAATCATAACTGTCAAATCAAGCATCCTATTGCCGGAAATAAGAACATACGCCTTAAACTCAAATTATGAGGCAACATTATGGGATAGGAACTCAAACCCATTGAACAACACTCAAATGACAGTAACCCTCAACGGAAAGGATTTTACTGTCACAACAGATGAAAACGGAAAAGTGACATTCGCGATCCCATTAACAAATGGCAATTACAATATATACATTAAAAACCCGGATACTGGTGAAGTATTGTCCCAGAATATCAATATAGCTAAAAGAATCACTGAAAACAGGGACATTTCACTTTACTATGGAAACAATCCAGTTTATAGGGTGCGAGTTTGCGATGATTATGGTGCATTCGCAAAAGACCTTGAAGTGAAAATCACCATAAACAAAAACGTATATAATGTCAAAACAGACAATCTGGGTTATGCATCAGTCAAATTATCATTGAAACCGGGCAAATACACTATAACATCAGAATATAAGGGATTCAAGGCATCAAATAAAATCACAGTCAAGACCACATTGATAACTAAAAACAAATCATTCAAGAAAGGCAAAAACATCAAGTACACAGCTAAATTATTAAATAAAAATGGTAAAGTGCTTAAAAACAAGAAAATAACCTTTAAAATCAAGGGTAAAACCTACAAGGCCAAAACCAACAAGAAGGGAATAGCCACCATCAAGATTAAAAACCTGAAGCGTGGAAAATACATAGTCACTGTCAAGTATGCAAAACTGACAAACAGGAACAAGATCACAATTAAAAAATAATTTTGCAATCTAGTTTTACCTTTTTTTCCATTAAATCTGATATCTATTTATATTATAAGAAACTTAAATAAACTTATTCTATACGTTTAACCAATTTTAAGTGTTTAATTTGGTGTAATGGAGGAAATATTTTGGACAAAATTAAAATTATAGCATTCATGTCAATATTGATATGCCTATTGATTGTGATTCCAGCAGGATTTGCAATGGATAATGAAACAGGTATTGGATTAAGTGAAGAGAATAATCAGGATACTCTGGTTAGCGATGAATCCGGAGTGTTAAATGCTAATGATTATTATTTTGATGCATCTGTTGAAAATGACACTGGAGACGGTTCAATAGATCATCCCTATAAGGAATTCAACAGTGTTAGGGTACATTCCAATTCCATAATTCACTTGGCAGACGGGGAGTATAATTTTAACGGCAGCTCAAACATTTATGATGTCACAATCAGAGGGGAATCTTCAACTAATACCATAGTCAAGTTTGCGAAATTCACCGCATCAACTTCCTTCACTCTTTACAATGTGACTTTAATCGGTTCTTCCATTACTAACAATGGATATTTGAATGCTAAAAATTGCATATTCATTAATTCCACTTCCGACATGTATGGTGGCGCTATAAACTCCAATGGAAATGTCAATTTGGACAACTGTGCATTTATGAACAATTCCGCTATTGCAGGTGGTGCAATTTACATTAAGGGAGGGGAACTGTCAATTAAAAATTCAAGATTCCTAGATAATAATGCAGAACTTTTCGGAGGAGCAATAACCTCCGTCAGATCCAATATTAATTTGGAAAACGTTTCCTTTACAAACAATAAGGCGGGAAGCGAAGGTGGAGCAATCTATTCAATATATGATGATTTCTCATTATATGATTCCACTTTCACAAATAACACTGCAGACAACGGTGCGGCAGTGTTCGTCAATGCGGCGACTGTCAATGTTATTGTAAACAACACTTTCACACGCAATAATCCCCTAAAGCGTGCAAGCTTATATTCATTTTACAATTCCAACTCAACAATAAAGAACAATACATACTCCAACGAGGAGGATTTATGCGAAACCTTTGAAATCAACATGTTTCTGGGAAATGGGAACTACACATTATACTGGCATAACGACACTGAAATATCTGAAATCCCATCAAAATACGATTTACGAGAGTTGGGTTATGTGACTCCAGTCAAAAGCCAGGGGTCTGATGGAAACTGCTGGGCATTTGCAACAATGGCGACATTGGAATCATGCATACTAAAGGCATTGGGAAGCGAATACGACCTGTCAGAATCCAACCTTAAAAACTTATTCGGAAGCTATGGTGACTATGGATGGACCACCGAAACCAATACTGGAGGTTTTGCCTCAACAGGATACAATTATCTGATCAGTTGGCTTGGACCTGTTTTTGAAAGCGACGACCCTTATGTTCTCGGCACAATATTTTCCAAAATAATGAACAGTTTCATGCACGTTCAGAATGTACTGTTCCTTCAAAGAACCAGCTTCACAGATAACGATGAGATTAAAAAGGCATTGATGAATTACGGTGCAGTTTACACTCCTATTAAAGCCAGCTTTGATAGAAATGGAAAGCAGTATTATACTGACGGTACCAAGGCAAATCATGCTATTGTAATTGTCGGTTGGGATGATGATATGGTATTCAACGGAGCGCCGGGCAAGGGCGGTTGGATAATCAAGAATAGTTGGGGAGACAGTTGGAGAAAAGGAGGATACGGTTATGTGTCCTATTATGACACCAGCTGCGTTCCAATAGGAAAAGTGGATTCAGTGTTCACCTTCATTTTAAACGACACCATCAAGTTCGATAAGAACTACCAGTATGACATTCAGGGAAAATCAGACTTCTTCCTGAATTCCTCAAGCACAGTTTGGTACAAGAATGTTTTCAATGCTACTGATAATGAATATCTGGCTGCGGTTTCAACAATATTTTCCAATGAAACCGATTATGAATTCTCAATTTATGTCAATGATGAATTGAAAATCACACAAAACGGCCATTCCAAACCAGGTTACTACACTTTCGATTTAAATCGTTTAATCCCACTGCATATTGGTGATGTCTTTGAAATCGTGTTTAAGATAATCGTGGAAGGCGAGGCCGGAGTGCCAGTTTCCGAAAAGGTCAGCTTTAATAAATTCTATTACAGGAACAATACCTCTTTCATAAGTTACGATGGTGAAAACTGGACTGATTTTTATGAATTGGTCTGGAACTATTCAACTCATACTTATAAGTCACAAGTGGCATGCATTAAAGCATTTACAGTCTTTGATATGGTTAACACCAGCACTAAGCTTGAATTTGAATGCGGCGAGGACTTATTTGTCAAAGCCATTGTATTGAATCAATATAATCGCCCGGTCAATAAGGGAAATGTCACATTCACAATCAATGACCAGACAGTTATTGTTCCAGTGGTCAATGGAGTGGCCAGGTATAAGATTCCATCAATCGGGGAATATAGGATAACTGCCGATTATGCTTATGAGGATTACTATATCTCATCAAATGACACTATTGTAAGGCCTAACATAATAAAAACCGATGTGCTGATTAACGTTTCAAGCATTCATAATCCCGTTAATATTTCCATTTCAGTTTTAAATCAATTCGGCTCTCCAGTTGAGGGTAACGTGACCGTTGATTTGGATGGGGAAATATTTGATTTGACTCTGACTAATGGCGTTGCCAATATCAATAGGGTTTTCACTGAAATGGGAGCGCATTACATTTCAGTTTCATATGATTCCAATAGGGATTATTATAATTCTTCAAGTGCACAAAAATCATTTGATGTTTCTTTAATCAAGACCGATTTGAAGTTAAAAATTGAAAATGGGAATAATTCCATCAATATTTTGGCTAATGTCATTGATGGGTACGGCAATAATGTAACTATGGGTGACTTAACATTCACTCTTGACGGAATTGATTATACCGTAGATTTGAATAATGCATCTAATTTCACTTATTCATTTAAACATGCTGGTTTAAACATCATTAAAGCAGTTTATAATGGTGTGGAGAATTACTATGACTCATCAAGTGCAGCTTTAAACGTAACCCTTAAAACCATTTCAGCATCAGATGAAATAAAAACATTAAATTCAAAATACACTTTCACCGTATATGATTTTTATGGAAAGGCATTGAACCAGAGCAAGGTCACAGTTAAGATCGGTTCTAAAAATTATAATCTAATTTCAGATGAGAACGGTACAGTAATCCTGCCGATAGAAGTGGCTCCTGATAAATATTCACTCATCATAACTAATCTCAACACCAGTGAAGTCAAGACCCAGACAATAAATGTCGTTAAAAGAATAACTGACA
>NZ_CACYJE010000046.1 GCF_902774605.1 uncultured Methanobrevibacter sp. | reverse complement strand
CAACAAAAAAAAATAATAAAAAAAATATGAAATAGTTATAATCAGGAATCTTCCATTAAACAATCATCCGAAAACTCCAAAACTAAAGGATTCAGCTTACCAACATTAACAACATCCACATCAACAAGATTATAATGCTCCAAATCTTTAATATCACTAACCAAATTTTCTGCAATATAAAAAGCATTTTCCAAATCATGATTACAATGAGGATCCACTAATTCTTTAGAAGGTATTTTAACCCTTATATCAACATACACATCAGACATTTAAAAATTCACCTCTCCTTAAAAAAAATAAATAATGAGAAAAGAAATATTGGAAAAAAAAGAAATAAAAATTATCCAATATTCAATTCTTTATCCAAATCAGTTAAATCATAACCTAAATCTTCAAGTTTACGGTCCTTTTTAGATAATTCATCTAAAGCATCATGCAAACGAGAATCATATTTATTCAACAAGATACAGATAGTATATGCCATATTCTTACCAGTCATAGGATGACAAACATTATCCGCAGTGTCTTTTACAGCCCACACATCATGATAATGATCATAAAAAGGAATATACTTACCCTCATTATATTCATTATTCAAATTAGTTTCAGAAACAGGTTCAATATTATCTAATCCTTCTAATGCATCAGATAGTATTTGTCTGTTTTCTTCTTGAACTGATTTAATAGGGTCTTTTTTGAATAAATTTTTAACTTTACTAAACATAAATTATCAATTTTATTATTTCCTTTTAAAAAAGGAGATTAATCCTTTTTTTCCGGTTTAACCTCATCTTTTTTAGGTGCTGATTTTTTAGCTGGTTTTTTCTTTTTACCACCAGTTATCTGGTTTAAATAATCACAAACCATTTCAGCTTCTTTAGGGTCATGTAATTTCAAGACCTCTTTTTTACCTTTCTTAATCACATATCTTTTACTTTCAGTCCATGAAGCATTTCCGCTTCTTTCAACAGTATAATCTGACATAATACTTAAAAATATACTCCCAATTTTATTTTATTTATTTTTTATATTACTTTAGTTCCAAAGTAACTATTAAGACTTACATTCTCCGCATGACTATCGTCAATGACTGTAGCATTCAATATATTAGGGAATCCACTATTAAACCCATTACGCCAACCATAATATGTTAAGTTCACCTTGGAACCGGGTTTTAAAGTGTTTAATATATCTCTTGTTTCGAATTTTTGGAAAAGGAAGTTTTCCGTATTTAAGAAACATTCACCATCCTTAGTAACCATCATTAAGTCATTAGCATTATCAATCACCATCATGCCTTTCTCATTTGCATGCAGTCCGGCTTTTGGCTGCCAACTATCAACAGTTACGACCTTTGACTGTACGGAGGGAACCTCATAAGTCTCCCACCATAAAACACTACTGCCAAATAATCCAATCAGTACACATACTATGAATAATACAGTACCAATTAATGGATGTCTTTTAACCGCAAATAATAAGAACAATAATACTCCTATAATTACTGGTACGATAATGTATGCTCCGTATATTAATAATCCTGTAATCCAATCAGGCGGTACAAAACTCACTATACATCAACCTCCATTTTTAGAATAGTTTTTCTTCATCTGCAGTGTCTTTTAATTTTAAAGTTTTACGAACATCAGCAGATAATGCATCACAATCAGATTTAATAGCATCTAAATGTAATAATATTCTTTCTTTTTCTTGATTAATCCTAGTAATATTTTGATAAGGATATAAACATTCTTTTAACATTTCATAATCCACAGTAGTATATGGATATTCATTTAATTGTTTACATACATCTTTCAAGATTTGTCCTAGGAAACGGTTCATTTCTACTTTAACCCTTTCCCTTATCATCTTGTCAGAATCAAGATTATCCTTCATTAATCTTACAACCTCTGCATAAGCAAAAGGTAAAGATTCATCCTCTATTACAGTATTATCAACAGTCTTATTTTCTTCCATATTAATTGCTTCAGACATATAGTCTACCTCCACATAATTTTTTTTTAGTTTAAAATAAAATGTTATAATGGTTTATGAGAAACCTGAATAACATCATTAAGTTTTCTTATCGTATTCCAATATGCTAAATATAATAGTTTAGGATCAATGTCCTGATAAGCACTAGTCAAATGACCCGCACGACCACGACCACTCATAGTATCATCAACTAAATGTTCAAAAATATCCACCAAATCAACATCAGGTCTAAAATCAACATTAACATGATGACGCTCATTATAAATATGTTTTGACCACCATGGGTCAGCCTTAAATTCATCATCAACTACTTTACTCATGCATAAAGGACCATATTCCTTTTCGAAGTTGTCGATTTTTGTCCAGTCATGTTTTTGACCGGCTTCAATTAACTTCTCTGCAAAGAATTCCATACCTTTTTGAACATCTTTAATATGTTCTTGTGTTGCAAGCAGTAAATCATCCATTGTGGCATTGTCATCCATGGTTCTACTGTCTGCATTATGAGTATCCTTAATTATTATCTTATCCATATATATTATGCCTCCAAAAAATATTAGGATTCAATTTTAGATTACTTCAGCGTAATCCTTTTCTTTAATTAATAATTCATCCCTTTGCTCAGTTAAACCTCTGATTTTAGACTGTATTCTACTAATATCTTCATCGGTTAAACACGGCCTACCATCGTCAGGTAATTCACCTTTACGAATTAATTCATCCTCATGCAATATACGATTATAATGTTCTATTGCATTACGATACTCTCTTAACTCATGATTAATAGGATTCAGTAGTTATTCCTCCTTATTAACCATTGTTTTAAGAAATGCATCAAATTCTTTTTTATCATATCCTTGAGCCACTAATTTAATGTAAGTATCGTTAATGAGTTTATTACCATACTGTACTAAGCTGTTAGCAAAGCTTAATATTTTCAATGGATTTTCCTCTTCGACATCTTCAATTATTTTATGCAAATCAGTGTAGAATTCTTCTAACTCTTTTTTATCAATGTATTTTTTCTTCGCCATTATTTTTTCACCAGTTCTTTTTAATTCTCAGCCTTTGTAATTCTTTTTGAATTACATTTTGTTCTTTTTCGAAATCATCATGCATATGTTCACCAAGAGTCCCTGAACCAAGACCCCAACGTTGTTTCTCTGTTAGTTCATGTTTATGACGATGATACCAACGATGTGACCTGTTTCTTAACTGCTGCCTTCTGGCATCTGTACGGCATTCATCACAACAGTATTTTTCACTATGATGATTTTTAATGAATTTTTGACCGCACCATATGCATTTTTCAATGTCCTTATACTTTTGAGATAATAATATTCGTTTATTATGATAATAATTATCTTCGTTAATTATCCTTTGAAAATTATCATCATTCCATGGTATTGGATCTTTAAATTTAGCAGGCATCTTTTGCTTCTTCTACCACCCTATCTTTTTCATTTTGCCATTTAGCAATATTCCACTGTATGCTTTCCAAGTAATCTCTTACTTTAACTGCTACATCAACATCAGCATAATAGCCAAATGCTTTGAATTTACCGTTTAAGCTTTTACGAATCATATATTTACCAGTACGATTATATTTGTAAATATATCTTCTGTTACGATTTGTACGGGTACTATCAGTTAATCCATGTTCTTTTTTTAACTGATTCAATAATTTATAGAATTTATGGTAGGGCATCTGATATTTTCTCAGTATATCGCTCCATAATAATTTTTTATTGAAATAATCTTCATGGATTAATTCAAGCATGCGTTCATCTGTTGCTTGTTCGATTTCGAATACTGATATTCCATCATCAAATAATCGTAGTTTATTCTCTGCATCTTCCAGTGTTGGTGCATATGTTAATACTTCAAAATCATCTTCATTATATTGTTTAATAAAGTAGGAGTCTTTAACATATTTACCGTAACGATGAGGTGTTCTACGGTAACTTGATGGTAATTCTAACTCTTTTTTAACATCCTGCAGAAGTTTCTGGTATTCTTCATTGCTGATGTTTAATTTTCTTTGTAATTCTACAGCTGTTAAGTTTGAGTAGAATAATATTTTTAATTCAGCTTTGGGTGTCATTTTTATATTATTCTCCCATTATAATAAGTGGTTGATTCCATACACCCTGTGGCAAGTAATATTATTGGTAAAAGAATTGTCACACTGATCACTATTATTATTAATAGTAATTCTGGTGTTATTTTTAATTGAAACCTTTTAGTTTTTTTAGGAGTTGCGGTTTCTTGTTTTTTTAATCTTGCTGGTGTTGGTGTTTCCTTATTCGCATTGCATATCATTGTGATTAAAAATGTTTTTAACACCCATTTTATGAATCTTGCATAATTTAGGAGTGGTTTGTGTTGCATGTAATCATCTCCATAAAATTGTCAGGATCCATATTGTGTTTTTTGAAATATTTTCGTGTGTTGTATCCGTATTTTGCAAGGGCGTATATTACGCTTATTGGTAATTCGTCTTTGCAGTCTTCGAATGTTTTATCATCTGACATTTTTTTTCATCTCTTTAAAATTTTTTTTTATAAAAAATTTTTTTTAGGGGTTTTTCAATTATTTAGTTTACACTAGTAAGTTTTATATACTAGTATATTATAGTATTTAATTTATACTATATATAATTTACTTATTTTATCAGAGGCATCCTTTTTATGAAAAAACTATTAAATAAGTTAAAATGAAAAAAATAGCAGTATACTGTTAAATTTAGAAAACTATAAATACACACTATACAATATATATTAATTGGTTAATTAAAATACTAAAAATTGTAGTCGTCTCTCTAAAAAAATTTTTTTTTTATAAAAGGGGTTTAAAATATAAAATAAAATATTTAACGGAAAAACAACTATTTTTTTTAAAATAATTAACCACAAGAGAATTAGAAAGTATTATTGATAAGTAGAAAAAAAGACAGTATTTTCCCAGATTACCACTCTATTTGGTGAGCTTGAAAAAGAACCATTTTTTTATTACTTATCATAATATTCTAATTGATTCTCAAATATTAACCATTTTTTTTATTAAACCAACTTATATCCTAAATAAAAATAATCCTCAACTTTTTCCATAAATAAAAATCTTTTTTAAATGAACCTCCCTTACTTTTCATAATTTTTTTTACAAACAAAATATATTCCCCTGGAGAAAAAAAATAATTTTTCTCTCTCCACATAAAAGTTTTGTAAAAAAATTAATATAAAGAATCACCAAGAGAGAGCATTTGAGTAGTAATATTTCAAAAAATAAAAAAAAGATATTAAAGCTTAAATAACTTTAATATCACGTTTAACCTTTGCTTTTTCCAATTCTTCAATACGATCCTTCAACTCTTCAATCTCAATCTCCAATAAATGCAACTCTTTACGTTTACGAACCATACGTTTATACAATACATCCAATTCAGTTTCAGAATCAATAATCCTATAAATACAATCACGTAAAAACTTACTTCGTGATGTTGTAATATTATAAGACAACTTATCCCAAGACTCAACATCAATAGTGAAATGTGCTCGTGTAGTTTCTTTCCCTTTATAATATTCTTCTTCAGACATGAAAAAATACCTCCCAATCTAAAAAAATTTTTTTATAGATCATATTTTTTAATAAGAGTTAACTCTTCCGGAGTCATTGAATTATTCAAAGAATCAACAATCTGATTAACAGTATCCGATAAAACTTCAAACTCCTCATTTTTACGTTTTAACTCATTTTCAAGCAAACGATACTCACTACTTTTAATATCCATATTATTAACACTCCAATTAATAGTGACTGCTTCCAAATGTTCTATATAAACCTCTTTTAACTGTTGAGGATTATCAAAGAAATAAGGCCTATTAATAAGTGCTTTAGCTTTACCTTGAATAGCATTAATATCATCCATACTCATACCAGACTTTCTAAGATTACTAGCATGAAACTTTCTTAACTGATGTGTCCTTAAACGATTATAAGTTCCCTTTTTACCTAAACCCAAATCACTGTTAAGGTTAGATAATGCACGCACATAAGCATTTTGATGAATTTTAAATAATTTATCTTCAGGAACTAATTTCCTCCGGGAAACAGATAAATACGAAAGGATAGCATGTGTTGCTTCAGGACTGCAGAATGTATAAAAGTATTTACCTGTTTTCTGACGAACCATATAGAAAGTAGGAACAATATCAGTTCGATCAATGAGCAAATCAATTATTTCATATATATCATTACTATTATGATACGGTGAAATTTGATTTGAAGTCGCTTCAATAAAATCCCCGATAGTTAAATTCATAGTTTCAGCAAGAGCACAACCACTGCTTGCTTCAAATAATATTAATGCACGAATTACCGCACTACTATTATCCAATACCCTTTTTAGGATAGGTTTGGTTAGTAAATCTTCAAATTTTAAAGGGTCGGATGTGTTAGCATTTTTTTCACTTATTCTAGGTAGTGTAGGTAGCTCGATTTCGAAGTGATTATAGAATGTTTTCACTGATGTGAAATATCCTTTGGCAGTGGACAGGTAGTATTCTTCAAAGATATATGCTCGGTAATCTATTAGTCTTTGTTTTATTTTTCGTTTTTTTCTTCTTATTCTCTGTTCTTCTTCTTTGTCTGCTTCGTCTAGCAGTTCTTGAAGTGTCATATTGTGGAATTTTGAATAACTATTTAGTGCTGTTCGATATTTTCGGGCTGTGCTTTTTCTTAGGTTTCGGTCGGCAGCCATTTGGTCAATGATTTCTTGGTTTTTCATGAACATATGTATACCTCTTTTATATATTTTTGGTTGGTGGTAGAGAGCGTATGATAAGTATTATTTTTGGGGGTTTTTAACATTTTTGTGGGTGTGTTTTTTTAGGGTTTTGGTAACATTTTTGTTGTACTTTTTTTTAAATTTTTTTGTTATTATTTTGTGGTTAAAAACATAACAGTTTCGTAGCGTGCCGGGAATCCGCAAAACTATTCGCAGCAGAAGGAGCAAAAGTAGTAGTTACCGGAAGAAACGAAGAAAGGGCAAAAGCAGTGGTTGACGACATCAAGGCAGCAGGAAACGAAGCAATCTATGTAATCGCAGACATGGCAAACCTCGATGACGTTCAAAAAATCTACGATGCAACCATGGAAGAATACGGAACCATCGATGTGCTCTTCAACAATGCAGGAATGCTATCCATGTCCCCGCTAATGGAACTGACACTTGAAGAATGGAACAGGGTATTCAACGTGAACGTAACCTCAGCACTACTCCTAACACAATTAGTGGCACCAGTAATGAAGGAAAAAGGAAAAGGAACAATCGTCAACACCTGTTCAGTAGCATCCTTCGGAGCACACCACGGATTTGCAGCATACGTAGACAGTAAACATGCAATGATGGGACTGACAAGATCCATGGCATGGGAACTCGGACCTGAAATAAGATGCAACGGTATCGCACCGGGACTGATCCACACTGCAATGGTCGACAGTATCGGAGGCCCAGGAGCACTGCAGCAAATGATTGACCAATGCCCAGTCAAAAGATGCGGTGAAGGCGAAGACATTGCACACCTCGCATTATTCCTTGCAAGCGATGACTCATCATTCATCGACGGTCAAATCATCAAGGCTGACGGCGGATTCGAAATTTAATGACATTTTAAAATATATGCTTAAATGGAAGCCATAACAACTTGGCTTCCATTTCCAAAAAATAACACCACAACTCTAATTTTAACGAAATATTGTTTTCACAATGAAAAATTTACCCCAAAACAAAGCAAAATCATTTATAAAATCAGTTACAAATTCTTATTTCATCAAACAACAAGAAAGATGAAAAATGATAGTCAAAATAGATAACAGGGAAACATCAAGGATTTGTGAAGCTGCAAGATACTATATGCCGAAATACAAGGTAATCATTGAACAGCTCGAAATCGGTGATTTCATATTCGCCGAA
The DNA here is from genome assembly GCF_902774605.1 of uncultured Methanobrevibacter sp. Taxonomy (GTDB): domain Archaea; phylum Methanobacteriota; class Methanobacteria; order Methanobacteriales; family Methanobacteriaceae; genus Methanocatella. The sequence goes on along the minus strand of NZ_CACYJE010000046.1, from coordinate 6,230 downwards.
GGCAATGACAGCGCAGTGTTCGAGTACAAGGCGATGCCTGATTTGATGTGGAGCATCAATGAAGGAAGACTATTCGACCAGGCAATTAAACAGACCAATAACTTTAAAAACCATAATGTCATTGTAGAATGGAGTGAAAAGCAAAAGAACCACACCAACAAGCAACTGAAAAAAATAAAGTCAAGCCTGACAACATCAGAAATTCATGAAAGCCTTGCAAGGCTAAGCACCATAACCAATGTCATAATCAGCCCAAACAAGGAATTGTCATTTCCCCTGATAGAGAAATATGCCCAGATATCACTTGAAAAATCCCCCTTCGAAAAAACAGTCATGGAAAAAACTGACAATATCGCATACAATTACCTTATGCTGATTGAGGGGGTCAACACGATTAAGGCACACACAATCTGCAAGCACCTGAAACTGAAAACATTAACCGACCTGTTAAGCGTTTCCACAAAACAACTGGTCAAGGTTCCTGGAATCGGACCAATCACCGCCCAGAAAATAATCACAAACATCAAGAACTAGTTTATCTTGCTTCCAAGCAACTTATCATCACGTTGATTGTATCCGGTGGTCTTGCCAGTGTCCTTTGCCATTTTTTTGGCAACAACGGCCAGCTTGTCAACCTTGTTGTTGAGCCTGTCACGGGAATGGCCCTTAACTTTCCTAAAGTTAATATCTTCAACCCCACTCATCAATTCCCAGATGGCCTTGATGATTTCAAGATTCTGGATTGGCTTTCCGTCGCTTTTTCTCCAGCCCCTTTTCTGCCATCCGTGAGCCCAGCTCTTGAAGATGTTGACGCAATAAGCCGAATCGGAACAAATCACCAGTGAATCCTCCTTGTTTGCGATTTCTAAATAATCAAGGATTGAAGCGTATATCGCATAGAGCTCCATTTCATTGTTGGTTGTCAGCGGGCAGCCTCCAGATTGTGATGATATCTCTTCACCGTCCTTGAGGCATATGAATGCCCATCCGCCGGCTTGCCTGAGGTATTTTCCATTCCGGTTAACCATGGTGGCGGCACCATCAGTATAATAAGTGTAAATAGCCATAATAATCAATAAAAAAAAGAATTTGGGAATGTTATTTTTCAATAACGAATCCGTGGTTTTGCGCTTTGGTGACAAAGACGGTTCCCTTGTCCCCAATAATCTCTTTGGTCTTCTCGACGATGTCTGCGTTTGACTCATCAAACATAGTGTATAATACCGGTCCGAATGATGATATTCCAACACCGTATGCTCCAGCATCCTCAATCGCTTTCATAGTAGGCAGGTAGCTGTCGTCGAGTGAATGCTCGAGCTTGTTGAACCCTACCTTTTGAAGCTCATGAACTGCCCAGCCGAAGTTCTTAATGTCCTTTTCAAGCATGAAAGGAACAAGATTCATGAGTATCAGGTGTGACACCTGCTCAACTTCCTCTTTAGGGATAGGGCAATAAGTTTGGAACACGTCCACCTCATCGTCGCCTTCCACATGCTTTTCAATGTGAGGTATTGCAATCAGGATATTCCATTCCTCTGGGAACTCGTATCTTGCAATCAGTGTTGCAGGTTTTGCCTGTGATGCGCCTGATGGCAGGAACAATGGTTTTTCCTCTTTGCTGTGTCCTCCATCAAGGATGAATCCTCCAAGATCGTGAGTGTAGGTTCCTATACCTGAAGTTCCTCCCCTTCCAACGATGCTGCTTAACTCACGGCTTTCTATCTCGATACCCATTGTCTCGGTTATCAGGTGTGCGGTTGACACTGCGATTTGTGTTCCGCTTCCGAAACCTGAATGCGGAGGGTAGGTTTGATGCACAATGAAATGGAATCCTGAATCAATGTTGAAATGTTCCACGGTTCTTTTAGCCGCATCAGGGATTTTCTCCTTACATTCCTCAATTGCTTCCTCATCAGTGACTGTGTCAGCAAAATCCAAGGTGATTCCACTTTCTGTCTGTTCTACTTCTAAAATGAATTGCGGGTCTTGCAATGCAAGACCGATTCCACCATCGACTCTTCTATATGACCCGTTCAAATCAATAAGAGACATATGTATTCTTGAAGGTGCCTTAATTATCATTATATTTCACGTCCTCAATTGAATTAACAATTAATTTATATACTTCATGTATAATAAAACTTTCTTAAAATCAAAGCTTTTGGCGAACCATCATCAGGGTGTATCCCAGCAGGTTCTCTCCTTTCCATTTTGAAACGTCAAAGCGGTCATCCTCATAGAATGATGTGCCGTTTGCCCATATCAAATCCTTGACTGCACATTCCACTAGAATCGCATCGCCTGTTGATTTGAGCTTTTCTTTTAACTCAGCGTTTTGTGAGAACTTCTCAATCAAGCCTTCATACACGATTATTTGCCTGACCCCATTCCATTGGTGAGTGTCGAAATTGGAGACTTTCCTTCCCAAATCCTTGATTTCACCAGGATTGTCAGTGTCCATTATGCACTCGGCAATGCAGTCGTCATTGAAGAATTCGGCCTTCTTATGCATCATGTACTGTTCCATTGAAGAGTACTTGACACCATCCACTGTGAATTCTGAGTGGTGCCAATTGGAAAGGTAGCCGTTTTCCTCATCGGGCCTGTGGAAACATATGATTTCCATAGTTATTCACCTAGAATAAGTTGTCAACGCAATTGATCAGCTTTTCAGCCAGCTCGCATGTGAGGCAGTAATCCTCATATGAGTAGCATTCATAGACTATTGTAGGTATTCCCGCCTTGGCTGTGGGTTCTGTAATGTATGGAGGGCTTGACCTGAACTCGGGAGCATAGTATGTTATCTCCTCAATGCAGTCCAGTATCTGATTCATAATCTTTTCGGATTTCTCATCAAACCCTGGTGCAAAGATGAAATTGGTTATCTTGTACTCGCCGGGACCATGTGAGCCACGGTTTGAGTGAATATCTAAAAATAAGTCATATTCCTTGTTGATAATATCCTCTTTAATGAATTCCTGTGCCAACAATTGACCTTCCAACCGTCCTTCGGTTTCTGAGGCCTTGTCGTTAACGTTAATGTTATATAAGTAATAGCAGTGCTTCAAATCCTGCATGCCAGTTAGCTTATCGAAGAGTGCACGGTGTGACTTGCTTTCAAGCGGGTGCATTCCAATCACGTAAGCTATCTTGATGTCGGAGTTGATGTCTCCAAAAGGACCGTGGAGGCATACGCTTCCCAGTTCGTTTTCTCCAATCACCTTGGATTCATAGTCTTGTGAGTTGACTTGAGCCGTGTCTGTAGGGCCTTCCGGATAATCCATAACTAACACCTAAAAAAAAGTTGTGAATGACTAGAAATTGATTCTAGTCTTCGGATGGTGCGCGTGCACCTAATTCTTTGTTCAATTCATATATTAATCTGTTGTCGCCGTCTGCCAATTTGATTTTAGCGACTAATTCCATAGCGTTTTCCTCTTCTTCCACTTGTTCTTCAACGAACCATTGAAGGAAGTTGTTGGTTGCATGGTCTTTTTCTTCGATAGCTAAGTCAACTAAATCGTTGATTAGACCGGATACCTTTTTCTCGTGTTCGAGAACGTGTTCGAATGCTGCGACAGGAGAGTCCCATTCGGTTTGTGGTGCTTCAATAGCTGTTAAGGTTACGGATGCTCCTCTTCTTATGATGTAGTCGTAGAATTTCATTCCGTGCTCGAGTTCTTCTTCTGCTTGCACTCTCATCCAGTTGGCGAATCCTGCTAAGTCTTCATCTTCAAAGTAGGCTGCCATGGATAAGTATAAGTATCCTGAGTAAACTTCAGCGTTTAATTGACCGTTTAATGCTTTTTCCATATTTTCTGATACCATTTTATCACCAGTATAATTTTTGTAATTAATTTCATATAAAACCTACTACATAATTAGATATTATGATAGAAAAGTCATTATACGATAATTATCAGATAGATTTCAGCGACAGCATCACGCCAACCAATGATGACATTTTATTTGTTTTTAATGATGATAGGGAATTGCATTTAACCGAGGATAATGAATTGCCTAAAACTTTGGATGATTTTGATGTTGATTTTTGCCTGTTCATCGGGGAATATAATGGAAGAAGGGCTTTTGCCGTCAATGTCAAAACCACCGATTCCTTCAATCCTCTTCCTGAGGTTTATGAGTTCAGCCATGACTTGTACCATATCGCAGGTAAGGCCGTGCTTGTAAGGGACTGGTACATCTCACACAGGTTCTGCGGAAAGTGCGGAGCCAAGACACAACTGGATGAAAAGGACATGATGATGAAATGCCCATCATGCGGCCAGAACCATTATCCGCGCATCGCACCTGCCATTATCGTTGCAATCAGGAAAGGTGATGAGCTTTTAATGGCCAAGCACAGCTACCATGACAATATCAGGTATGCTCTGATAGCCGGTTTTGTCGAGCCCGGCGAATCCATTGAGGAAGCCGTTCACAGGGAAGTGCTTGAGGAGGTTGGAGTCAAAATCAAAAATCTGAAGTATCAAAGAAGCCAGTCATGGCCGTTTCCTAACTCTTTGATGCTGGCTTTCACTGCCGATTACGATTCCGGTGACATCAAGGTTGATGGTGATGAGATAGTGAAGGCCAAATGGTTTAAAAAAGATGAGATAATCAGATACGGTTCCGACATCAGCATATCCGATTGGCTGATACAGGAATTCATCGATTCAGTATAATCCTGTGTTATCAATTATGATGCTCTTGTCATTGATGGCATCCAGTACTGAATCCTTGTATATGATGTTGACCGCTATCATTTTAGTGTTTTCAGTTCTTGGAAGGAAGCATATTGAGTGCTTGTTCATGAGGACATATTGGATGTCGGACATTTCAAGCCTTGTCCTGTCACCATCCATAATCATTTCAACATGATCGTCTTCAATTATCAGTCTTTTGTCTGATGCGTCATTCTGGATGCTTTTGATTCTTCGATTAATCAAAAGATAATATATTATGCCTAAAGCCACTGCTGCGGCAAATATCATCACTACAATCATGTATAACATGTTGGAGACATCGTTGAGATACAATATTGAGAATATTGCTAGAAACGCTATTGAGATTCCAGTTAATATTGTTGCCTGTCGTGTCAGTCCCTGTATTTTTTGCTTTGGGTTTTCAATCAGCTTCTTATAGTTTGACATTACCCCCAATACTTCATCATAATAATTCCTTGAATTATCATTGCTTATTCTGATTTCCATAGCTACCCCCTTGATATATATTATGGGACATTGAAGTATATAATTTTTGACATCAGATAGAATTGGTTATTTTGAATGATTCAGTATAGATGTTTCAAAAGAAATTTATTAGGACGACTGAAATGTGAAAAATATTAAAAAAAAGATTGAATTAAATTTAAGATCAGTTATAAAACACTGTTTTAATCTATGCTCAATGTGATTTAAAGAGAACATGATGAGGATTGCTCATTCATCTTCCCAATCGTCACAGTCGAAATCCGGATTGAACCCACAGTTGTCGCAGTACGGCTCATTATCCGCAAGTATTGATCCGCAGTTTGGACATGTTTTCATATCATCACCATTTAAATATTTCCTGATAATCTATTAATATTATTTAAGGCAATTACTCCTGCCTTGAGCTTATCCAATCCCTGTTTCAGCAAATCTGGAGGACAAGCGATGTTCATCCTCAAGAAATTGTCACCGCACTGGCCAAAATCACTGCCAGCAGATAAAAATAATCCCTGGTTTTGCCTTAAAAACTCACTTAAGGCCTTTGATTGAGTGTTCAATGCTGAGCAGTCAAGCCATAATAGATAAGTTGCATCGCATTCAACCAGCTTGACAACAGGCAGCTCCTCAGTTAAATACTCTTTAACGGTTTGCTTATTGTCGTATAATGCCTGTCTTAACCCCTCGAACCATTCCTCAGAATCGTTATAGGCCGCAATGACTGCTGTTGTTGCAAACACGTTGCATGAATCGGAATTGTCGACGTGCAATTGCGCCTTGATTTTCTCCAACAGTTCCCTGTTTGTGGCGTGGACTATTGAGCTTTGAAAACCTGCAATGTTGAAGGACTTTGAAGGGGATAGGCATCTGATGACATGGTCTTCTGCCTTGAAGGGATTGTATGTTTTTCCCGGATCGGTTAAGTCACAATGGATCTCATCTGAAATCACTATGACGTCATGCTTTTTGCACAGCTCATTTATCCTGTCCAAATCCTCCCTTGACCAGATTTTGCCAATC
>NZ_CACYJE010000045.1 GCF_902774605.1 uncultured Methanobrevibacter sp. | reverse complement strand
GGACAGCCTTGCGGTTTCAAGAAATGTGCCGTCGCCGCCAATGGAAAATATCACGTCGCAGGATTTGGAGTCTTCGACTATCTCAATATCATAATCCCCTGCAAGTTCAACCAATTCCCTTTTTGTGGTTTGGGCAACATCAGTGTATGTGTCGGTGTTGATGAATATTCTCATGATTATAGTTATCGATTTAATTTCAGATAAATATTATGTGGTTAAAAAAAAGTAAAAAAAGAAAATTATGAATTCACTCAAGTTATAATTGTATTTCGTTTGCGTCTATAACCTGAATGTCCATATTTTCAATGAATTCAGCGCTTTCAGCTCCGAATTCCTGGAAATGTGGGGAAGCCATATGTTGTTTTAAAGCATCTAGAGTTTCCCATTTTTCAACAAAAGTTAAAGTGTCGCATGTGGTTGACTGCAATAGCTGGTAGTCGATATTGCCTTCTTCCGCTAGAGTGGCTTCAACTAACTCATGTGAAATTTCAACTATAGTGTCTGTACAACCTTTTTTAGGTGTAATCTTTGCTAAAACAATTATGAAATTCATAACTATCACCAAATATTAATTTAACATTCCTAATATTAAAGAATTGCTAAAACAAATTCAATTGTTATAAATATGTTACATGATAAAATACATTAATTATAAAACAAATAAATTAAAAACAGTAAAGAAATTTTGGAGAAAAAAGATGATATATTCAACAGAAATCGAAAACATGTGTCCTGTCAAGAAGGGTGCAAACCATGGTCCCGCTCCAATACCTGAAGAGGGCAAATGGGTGAAAGCGAAGGAAATAAGTGACATTTCCGGGTTTACCCATGGTATCGGCTGGTGCGCACCACAGCAAGGATGCTGCAAACTGACTTTAAATGTTAAAGATGGTATAATCGAAGAAGCACTCGTTGAAACCCTAGGATGTTCAGGAATGACACACTCCGCCGCAATGGCCGGTGAGATACTTGTGGGAAAAACAATCCTTGAGGCACTCAACACCGACCTTGTATGTGATGCGATAAACACTGCAATGCGTGAGCTCTTCCTGCAGATAGTTTACGGAAGAACACAATCAGCATTCTCCGAAGGAGGACTCCAAATTGGTGCAGGACTCGAGGACTTGGGAAAAGGCCACAGGAGCCAAGTGGGAACAATCTACTCCACCAAGGCTAAAGGCGCAAGATACCTTGAGCTGACCGAAGGATACATTACCGAGATAGGTCTTGATGAGGATGATGAAATCATAGGATACAAGTACATTAACCTTGGCGTGATGCTTGATGCAATCAAGGATGGCGTTGACCCAATGGAAGCAATCGACAAGGCAACAGGCCAATACGGCAGATTCGACGATGCAGCCAAAAAAATAGATCCAAGGAGTGAATAATTATGAGTTTATTTGAAAGTTACGAAAGAAGAATCGACCAGATCACTCCAGTGCTGGAAAAATACGGAATCAAAGAAGCCAATCTGTTTTGAAAACGCATGCTGGGCATACACTCTCGGTGCAGCAATAGCAATCAAGCAGGGATGCACAAAGGCATCAGATGCGGCCAAGGCAATCGGTGAAGGACTTCAGGCATTCTGCATACCTGGAAGTGTTGCAGATGACAGGCAAGTTGGTCTGGGTCACGGTAACCTTGCATCAATGCTTTTAAGTGATGAAAGCGAATGCTTCGCATTCCTTGCAGGACATGAAAGTTTCGCAGCCGCTGAAGGAGCAATAGGCATTGCAAACTCAGCAAACGAGGTTCGTGAAAAACCTTTACGCGTAATATTGAACGGTCTTGGAAAGGATGCTGCTTTAATCATTTCAAGAATCAACGGTTTCACACATGTCGAGACCGAATTCGACTACTTCACAGGCGAAGTCAAAGTTGTTAAGGAAAAGGCCTACTCTGACGGTGAAAGGGCTAAGGTCAGATGCTACGGCGCTGATGACGTGCGCGAAGGTGTTGCAATCATGCACCTGGAAGGCGTTGACGTGTCAATCACAGGTAACTCAACCAACCCAACACGTTTCCAGCATCCTGTGGCAGGAACCTATAAGAAGGAATGCATATTGCAAGGCAAAAAATACTTCTCAGTCGCTTCAGGAGGGGGAACCGGAAGAACACTTCACCCTGACAACATGGCAGCTGGACCTGCATCCTACGGTATGACTGACACTCTCGGCAGAATGCACTCCGATGCTCAGTTTGCAGGATCATCATCCGTGCCTGCCCACGTGGAAATGATGGGCTTGATTGGTATGGGCAACAATCCGATGGTCGGAGCAAGCGTTGCTGTTGCGGTGGCTGTTGAAAAGGCAATGAAATAAAAAAAGGGACAACCTCCCTTTTATACATCTTTTTTTGGAAGAGGTTACAATGGTTGAAGCCGGTTGGGATCAAGACAAGATATTATCCACTCCATTAACGTTATATATGGAATACCTGAATTTAAGGCATCAAAGTTTCATAAAGGAAAGAATGAAGGACTTGGACATTAGTCCGGGTGGTTTCACTTACCTGGTAAACATTCATTATCATGAGAACATTTCCCAAAGGGAACTTGCCGAGGTATTGTTCGTATCAGAGGCTAATGTTGCAAAGATAGTTAAGAAACTAGAAAAAAATGGGTATATCGAACGCCTGCCTGATGAGGATAATAAGAGCAGGAAGATACTTAAGTTAACTGAAAAAGGCCAATCCACTACATGCACACTTATAAGAATGACTCATGTATGGGAGGAAAAGGTCACTAATTACCTTTCTGATGGCCAAATAGATAAGCTGAAAGAAATGCTTTACGATTTGACTCTTGAATCAGCCGACAAATGAGGTGAATGACTATGGATACAATGTGGGGATTGACAGTTAGGGGAATATGCGAGTTTAACGATAAGATATTATTATTGAAGGTCAGGTCAAAATCCGCTCATGACGCTGGAAAGTGGGAGATTCCGGGCGGAAAGGTGAAGAAATGCGAATTCTTCGACGAGGCGCTTAAAAGGGAATACCTTGAGGAGACAGGTTTAAAAATCGATGTGGCTTCATTGTACAATGTTGTCAGGAACGATTACACTGCATGCAAGACCTCCGAAAAGGTCAAGTCAATCCAGCTGATCATGAAGGTCACCTGCCTGACAGATGAGGTCATAATCAGCGAGGAACATGACGAGTTTGGATGGTTCACTCGTGGGGAAGTGGATGAGATGATTGAAGGCGGCCTGCTCACTGTGCCTGCAGTCAATGCGTTCACTAAAAAAATAGAGTTAAAATAGTTTTAAAACTATTTTAAATCCTTTTCATAATATGCCTTACTAGAAATATGCATAATATGAATATTAAGATTACTAAAAGATTTGTAGGGTTCCTGGTTTCTTTTGAATCAATCTGAAATTTCTTATTTTGATATTTTAAGCTAATATTGTCTGTTCTATTTTTAACTGATGAAATATTTAACGTCTTATTTCTTGATTGATCCGATTTTTCATTCGCAATTTCCGACTGATTATCATTGGTCGAATTCTTTTTTAAACTAGAACTATTTGAATTGGAGGTTACGTTACTTTGATTATCAATCGTCCTGTTGAATAGTTGAAACTTGAAACCCCACAAATCTTTGTGAAATTGATTTGAGTTTCTAATGCCAAAAAATCAATGATTCGATATGTGGTTTCGCTTAACCATTGGATGCCGGTGGTGTTGGCTCTGAATCCTTCATTGTACCTGTTAACTGCCTCTTTAGTATAATTATATTGTAATTTGGATGTGTCACCGGCGTTTTTGTACAGGTCCCCTATGGGGGATTGCACGAATATTGAACTTGGTATGTGTGGGTATGGGCTGATTTTCATCAAATCATCGAAATGAGTGTAGAACAGTATTTTCACGTATTCTCCGATTGGGGCCTTGCCTGTGTCGTTTGCATCCGCTGCATGATATGTGTCGTTCCAGAATGATGGGTGTGTCTTTGAGTCGTTTGTTTTTAGGTGTCCTCCATCCTGGATTTCATACGCGTTGTAGCCGTTGCTCATGCTGACGTTGTTGAAGCTTCCGGCATCGGAGGTGAATGTTACCTGTGATTCGTTCTCGTCAATGTGGTAATCGTTTGGGTTAACGTATTTCGGGTCATTGATGTCTGAGTTATGAGTATTTGTCACGGTTTCGTTTTGGGCTGAAACCACGGCCAGGGTCAATGAAATCATAATTGATATTATTATGATGCTTTTTAATTTCAACATTAAAACCTCTTTTTAAATTTTAATAAGGGCTTTTGAATTCCTTATTAAACTCTAATTTTATAATGAGAGTATAAAAAGAGGTTTAATGCATTAATAGTTAAGATTTAACTTAATTATTAAGGTTGTATTTGATATACGCATTTTTCATCACCCATTGAGTAGCACATTATCTCATCTATCTTCAAGTCGAAATTGAAAAACATGTTGAATAGCTTTTCAAGCATTCCCTTCTCCAGATGGCAGCCTGGCTTTCCAAGTATCGGTGATTCCTTTGACTCAAAGCAGTCAATGCAGGTTATCTCGATATTGTTGCCTATTTTGAATGATAACTCTCCCAGATTGTTTTTAAGCCAGTATTGGGCAATGTTTTTGGTGAAAACATCAAGGTCATCATTTTCCAATTGGCTGAATATGTATTCTCCTATGTGGTTTCCGATTTTCTGAAGCACTGGTGATATGTCCATCCCGAATTCCAGAAGCAGTGACTTGAATGCATGTGTCAAAAGGATTATGTATTCGACGTCCCCCTTTTCTATGAATTCATCGATCATCAGTTTTGTCTGGTCTTTTTTTAGGATTTTTGATTTGTTTGAATCGATTGATCCCAGGTAATCCGCATTGAGGTAGAATATCTTCTTTCTCTGGTCTATCGGGTCGTGCCTGTAGTTCACGATTCCTTCCTTTCTCAGGTCTCTCAAGTGCATTGAGATGCTTGCCTTTTATTTTGAAGTGTTCTCGACGATTTCTTCAAAATTCATTTCATCATGCCTTAAAAGCTCTAATATTTCGTATTTCATTGGACTTTTTATTATGTCAATGTTTACCATTGGTGAATTGGTCTTGTTTTCATTTAGAATTATTTGTATTGGGTTTGAGGTAGTCATAATTAATCCTCCTTAAATTAAAACTACATTCAAAAATCTCAATTGCAAATTATTATTAGTTCTTCAATCATATATAAACCTTTGTTTTATTCTTTAAAATTAGTTTAGATGATTATTAACTGTCAATATTAATAAATATGATAATTTAGTTAAAACTAAACTTAATAAATTGTTTAAATCAAGTTATTGTCTAATTTTGTCAAAAAAAGTTGATAAAAAAATTAATGATGTGGTGAGGGGATATGTGGTGTAATCATTCGATGTTCAACAGTTTGGCCGCATTCTCATATAATATCTGGGACCTTTCCCTGTCGGTCAAGTCCAGCCTGTTGAAATATTCCATTTCACTGGCAGACTCCCACATGGGATAGTCGGTACCCCACAATACCTTATCCGAACCGTAGGCATGAATCAATTCCACTGCGGTTTCAGGTGAAAGGTCATATAGGCTTGAGCTTAAATCAACATACAGGTTAGGTGTGCCGGCCAGTTTTTCGGTTGCCTCTTCCCACATGCTCCATCCGGCGAAATGAGCGCCGATGAATGGAATTTCAGGGAATTCTTCCAAGAATGGTTTAATCTGTTCAGGGTTTGAATAATTGTACCTGAAATCTCCGCAGTGAACCTGCATTGGCACCTTGCCGTCACGCACGACCTCTCCAATCCTGAATGCGCGCTCCTCATTCATTGCAAACAACTGGAAATCCGGATGGAGCTTGACTCCCTTAAGGCCCAAATCGATCAAATGGTCAAAGTCACCTTGGATGTCGTCGCTGTCAGGGTGAAGTGTTCCGAAGCCGATGAACTTGTCTGGGTGCTGGTTGACGGATTGTGCAATGAATTCATTGATTGACTTAACCTGTTTTGGAGTTGTTGCAACGGAATGGACAAGGTAATGTGTCACTCCCACCTTTTCACCGTCTTTAAGTAATCCATCGACCTTGCCGTTCAAGGACATGTCAAGATCATAGAAATCGCGTATTCCAATCACTGCCTTATCGGCTATTTTCTCAGGGTAAATATGACAATGTGCATTTACTATCTTCTGCATAAAATTAAACCACCTTTATTATCTAAATATACATTTTGAAGTTTATCATATAAAACTTTTGATTAATTTGAACAAAGTCAATATAATTTCTCACCGGTGTATAAATTCTCTTCAGTGTATATTCTTATCAGCCTGTCAACCAGGTCATCATACATCAGCCTGTATCCCACTGCTCCGCCCTGTGGGGTCTTGACATTGTTCAGGGATTTGTCTGAAAATTCCCCGCTGTTGTTTATGATGTACCAGAATCCATGGGGAGTGTAGATGAAGAGTTCCCCTTCGCCCTTATCTGCGCCGTTCTTGAAGCTGTCCTGTGGGTCATATATCTTGGTGGAATGGACTGCCAGTCTTGAAAGGTCCTGTTCGGGATGGGTTCCTGTCCTTTCAAACAATAGATTAAGCCATTCATAGGACTTGTCAATGAGGTTCGCTTTTTTGAGTGGGTCCTTGAATGCTTCCTTTACCTTGTTTTGCCTTTTTTCCAGGGTATTGGTAATTCCCAGGATTTCCTCAACTTTAGCGACATCCTTTTCAAGGCATCTCCATCCTTCAGGTCTGCCGGTTACCTGAACGTTGCCCTCTACGAAGTCCATTCTCTTGAATTTCCTGAAGTATGGCTTGACCTTTTCGAATTCCTCATCCGGAATCTTCTGATTCAATCCATAGATGTAGCCGTACTCGTTTGCATCATAACATTTTGTTTCCATTTTCAATTCTTCTTCAACCATGATATTATTTTAAAGAAAATAAAACATATAAACATATGGTTAAATTAAACAAAATCTCATTTTTTAAAATTTAATGATATATTTTTTAGTTTAATCAAATATTTTTAACAATTTAACTATATTAAAAAATTATTAGTAAGTTATTTTTATATTGAAAACCAATATAATAGATTATGGTAAAAGTAAGTATATTGGGGTCAACTGGAATTATAGGAAAAAACGTTGCGTTCACACTTGCACGTGAGGATACGGTTGACGAGATTGTAATGTTTTCAAGACCTCAAAGTCTAAACAAAGCAAAAGGAGAAACTTATGACATGTACGATGCGCTTGCTGCACGTGACATTGACTGTAAGCTGACACCTACATGTGACTTTAATGATTTGGCCGATTCTGCAATAGTGCTTATTGCGGCAGGAATCCATAGGGAAAAGGGGATGAAGAGACTGGATCTTGCAGTTCCCAACGCTAAAATTGTAGGTTACTATTCACAAAAAATAGCAGAATATGCTCCGGACAGCATTATATTGGTCGCTACAAACCCTGTGGATGTCATGACAACAATTGCTTTGAAGGCTTCCGGTTTTAAGAAGAGCAAAGTCATTGGTGTGGGAAACCATTTGGATTCACTGCGTCTTAAAAACTATTTCTCAAGACAAATTGACATCAACAGTTCCGAGGTTCACACAAGGGTGATCGGTGAGCACGGTGACCATATGGTTCCTCTCTTAAGCTCCACCACAATCGGTGGTATACCATTGAAGTACTTTGTAGAGTATGTTGACTTGGATATAAGGGGTCTAGTAGAACAGTTAAAAAATGCTGGAAACACTATCATTTCTAAAAAAGGAGCAACAGAATACGGTCCAGCCTTCGCTATTTCAAACCTGATTTCCACAATAATCACAGACTCCCATAAGGTATTGACAGTAAGTAGTTATCTTGACGGGGAAATTGAAATGGTTGACGACGTGTCATTGGGTGTGCCTGCGGTCATATCCAAGAAGGGCGTTGCCATGATTGTTCCTATTCATATGAACGACATAGAGAAAAAGGAATTCTATGAGGCTGCACGCACAGTTCGGGATGCTACTTATGAAGTGTTGGAGAATCTTGAAATATAGGTGTGTATTATTATGGATATTGTTAAGAAATGGATTGAGTCCAGTTTGATTTTAAAGATTATTATAGGTTTAGTGATAGGTGCGATTTTAGGGATACTGGTTCCCGGATGGAAGATTATCGGTTTTCCAGGGGAAATATTCGTAAGTGCCCTTAAGGCAATCGCACCGATTTTAGTGTTCTTTTTAGTGGCTTCCGCTATTTCAAAGGCAAGAGCAGGTATCGGCTCACGGTATAGGACAGTAATTATATTATACATATTCAGTACTTTCCTCTCAGCGATGGTGGCAGTGGTAGGCAGTTACCTGTTTCCTGTAACCGTTCACTTATCCCAAGCCAGCACTGCAACAGCCCCTAATGCTTTAGGTGATGTTATTTCAGACATGATATTGAACATATTCTCTAATCCTATTCATTCATTGGTTGAGGCTAATTACCTTGGAATACTGTTCTGGGCAATCGTTTTGGGCATTGCATTGAAGTCTATTGCAAGCGACTCTACAAAGGATGTTGTGACTGATTTTGCAAATGCAATCACCAAAGTCGTGCGCTACATCATTCAATGTGCACCTATCGGTATCATGGGATTGGTGTTCACATCAGTTTCCGAAAGCGGATTAGGCATCTTCACACAATACGGACAACTGATCCTATTGCTTGTCGGATGTATTGCTTTTGTCGCATTCGTAACCGATCCGCTCATTTCCGGTATTGCATTGAGGCGCAATCCTTACCCATTGGTGTTGACTTGCTTGAGGGAAAGTGGTATTACAGCATTCTTCTCAAGAAGTTCCGCAGCCAACATTCCGGTTAACATGACATTGTGTGAGCGTTTGGGCATTGACAGGGATTTCTTCTCAATCAGCATACCATTGGGATCTACCATCAACATGGAGGGTGCCGCCATTACAATCACGGTCATGACCCTTGCAACATGCCATACTCTCGGCATTTCCGTTCCACTGCCTATTACAATAGTGCTGTGTGTCATTTCCACATTGGCCGCTTGTGGGGCATCAGGAGTTGCTGGAGGTTCATTGCTTCTTATACCAATGGCATGTTCAATGTTTGGAATCAGCCAGGACATCTCCATGCAGGTGGTTGCTGTAGGATTCATCATAGGAGTTATCCAGGATTCCTGTGAAACCGCCCTTAACTCAGCAGGGGATGCATTGTTCAGTGCAACAGCGGAATACTACAACAGGCGCAAGGCTGGCGAGCCAATGAACTATATGGGTGAATTTGCAAAAGGAGATTAAATAATGAAGTTGGTTGTCCAAAGGGTTACCTCAGCAAGCGTTGATGTTGAAGGTGAAATTGTAGGTGAAATTAGTGATGGATTGATGGTTCTGGTCGGTTTCGGCCATAACGACACAGCCAGAGAGGCGGATTATCTTGCAGGCAAATTGGCTAAGCTTAGGATTTTCGAGGATGAAAACGGAAGGATGAACAAATCCGTCAGGGACATTGGAGGACAAGTACTGCTTGTTCCCCAATTCACACTGTATGCCCACACCAAAAAGAACCGCCCGTCATTTCACAAGGCACTCTCGCCGGATAGGGCAACCGAGCTTTTTGACTATTTCACAGGTAAATGCGGTGAACTGGTGCCGGTTGAAACGGGCGAGTTCGGTGCATTCATGAAAGTGAAGCTTTTGAATAATGGACCTGTCACCATTCTTTTGGAAAAAGAGTTTGAATAGCAACAAATTAAATACACAATATTTAAAAACACTTACTTCTATATATATTCTTACATAATATATGGAGAAGTAATTAATCATGCCTATTGAGAATTCAAAAGCCAGTGAGATTAAAAGGTTAGCTACACCATTGACCTTTAAGAACTCAAAGGCCTATGACAGTGAAGGTAACGTCATCAAATGCATTGAGACAATTAATGACGTCAGATACATTATTGAGCCAAGGGAGGGTATTTTGACTGAAGACGAGATACTCCAGTACGCTCCCAAATCCAAGGCGGCTTCTAAAATAAGGTTGAAAAGGGGCTTGGGCAACAATAATGATGTATTGCTGGTTCATGAATCATTGCCATGGATTCTGGGCATATTCTACATGATTTTAATATGCATTGCCGTTCCCGTATTCTTTAGCGGAAACAGGCTGGTGATGCTTTTACTTCTTGTTTTGTTCATCGTCCCGTTAATCTACTTGTATCGCATCTTTAACTTGAATGCCTATCAAAACACCGCCAAGCGCAGATTTATTCCCAAATCAAAAAGGAAAGAAACTGTCGTTCAGGAAGAGCCTGTTGTTGAGGATATCGGTGTAGAATCCCTCAAGAGGTATGAAAAAAAGGTTAATAATTTAAAGGTTGTGTTCGAAGTTAAGGAGGAAGTGGTTAGGGATTTGATTGAAAAGAGATTCGCTCCGCCGCAATTAACATATGACAAGTTCATCAATATAGTTGACAGTGCACATAAGCTGTTCTACAGGCAGGCCGATGCTGCATCAAGCATCATTAACCTTGCCGCCGAGGACACTCCGAGAGTGCAGGATGAGATTGAAAGCAAGATCAGTTCAATGAACACAATCATTGACCAAATCGAGAGGCTGACCAATGAGCTTGTGATCAATATAAGCAATGAAACCGGCGCAAGCGAGGATGTTGCGAACTTATTAGATGATATGGAGAACTTGATTGATTCAGTTAAGGATTATTAGGTGATGATTATATGAGTAAGACTTGTCCGAAATGTGGAAAGCAAGTTCCTGACGATGCCCGATTCTGCATGGATTGCGGGTATAGCTTCATTGAGTCAGGCACAGCTTCGAGTGTCCTGAGCAACGGCAGGATTTTCCTTGTCATAATAGCCGTTGTCGTAATACTGGGCCTGATTGTTATTGGAATGAGCGGAAACAACAATAACGCTGATGCCGCCGATAAGGTTGAGGATGCCAGTGTTGTTGACCTGACCATCACTGACGTTGGAGGTTATGATTCAAGCAGCGGCAAGAAAAGCTACACGTTATATACTGAAGCATTATTCAATAAGGTTCCCGATGATTTGAAGGGTTATAATGTTAAGACCACTTATTATGATTCAAACGACACAAGAATAGGTCATGAAACCGAAACATTGGAGAATGTCTACTATGATTCAGAGTATTCATTGATGTTCGGTTACTATACGACCTATAAGTTGCCTGACCCTGACCATGTGACAGTTGAAATAATAAAGGACGGCAAGACTGTCGATTCGTTTACAGAGGATATTGATAAGAATAAAATTGATTATTTAAATTAGAAAAGGTGATACTATGGCTGAATTCTCACTCGATGTTGATGAAATAAAAAAAGATGTTGAAACAACACTTAAAGAGGAAGAAGTTAAACTGGAAAATTCAAACTTGAAAAATCAGGCACAGCAAAACGCTGTTGCAATATTCGACACTGACCTGAACAATCCCTCTGAAAGGGAAAGTATCCTAAAACCATTGGACAATTTCGGATTGAATGAAATGAGCAAATCCGCATCCCATAATGAGATGCTCTCCACAAGGTTCGTTGACTTGACCAAGGGTGGAAAGGAGGCTGACAATATCAGTGAAAAGCTTTTGGAATTGAACAGGCAAATGAAGGATTTGGACCCTAGCAAGGTTGACTTTGCAAAGAAGGGCGTTCTCGGAAACCTCATGAATCCTGTGAGGAAATACTTTGCAAAATATGAAAAGGCAGAGGTTGCAATATCTGAAATCGTCGAATCCCTTGACAAGAGCGGAAGGGTGTTGCAGAATGACAATACCACATTGCTGAATGAGGAAACCTACTTAAGGGAAATTACCAACAAGCTTCTTGCTGATATTGAGCTTGGTAAGCAGATGGACGCTTCCATTGAGGCCCAGATTCAATCTGCTGAAATCGAAGGCGTTGACAGCGATAAGATTTCATTTGTCAAAGAGGAGATATTATTCCCATTGAGGCAGAGGATTATGGATATGCAGCAGATGATTGTTGTAAACCAGCAGGGTATCGTTTCCCTCAATGTCATCAGGCGTAACAATAAGGAACTGATTCGCGGAGTCAGAAGGGCTCAGAACGTTACCGTTTCAGCTTTAAGGACAGGAGTCATGGTTGCAAGCGCATTGTATGACCAGAAGATTGTCATGGAAAAGATCAACATCCTGAACCAGACCACCGAAAACATTATCCAAACAACCTCCCACATGCTTAAGGAGCAGGGCAGCGAGATCCAGAAGCACAGTGCGGAGACCATGATTTCACCTGACGTTTTGAAGGCATCATTTGCTGAAGCCCTTCAGGCCATTGAGGACGTTAGCACTTATAAGGAACAGGCCTTGCCTCAAATGAAGGAAACCATTGACATGTTCTCCAACATGGCTGAGGACGGTAAAAAGGTTGTTGCAAAAATCGAAACAAACAATAATGAATTGCTTAAATAGAGATTGATACTGGGTTTATTATGAATATTGTCGAGAAGATTAAGAAGTCATGGTGGGTGATCATTTCCATTATACCGTTCTTGAACGGGTTTGGATTTGTGTACATCGGCCTTAAGAACAATAACAGGTATTGGGTTCTGGAAGGTGTGATGTATGAGGTTCCATGGCTTTTCAGCATTATTCTGGCGGAAAATGGGGCAATTCTTGATGTCATGACTGGCATCGCATCAATTGTCATGCTTGTCTCAATAATAAGGTCAATTTGGCTTGCAATAAAACTTGCCGATGTATATGACAATGAGGATAAATATACAGTTAGGCCTACCGCAATAAATAATCATAATAATCCTCAACAAAACGAAGGTTCATCATCTAGTTTCATATGTTGCTTGTGCATTATTGTAATATTTGTGGCATTTGGATTGGTGGCAATTATTCTGTAGGTGATTTTTATGGGACTATTCAACAGGAAAAGGGAAGTCGGAAGCAACTTCGATGAGAAAAAGGCCGATGAAATATTCGACAGCATTGGCGAAACCAATGAGAAGAAAGCATCGGACAACATAAAAAAGGACATAAGCCTAACCAAGGACATCTCAAGCCTCCTCAAACAGGCAAAAGAAAGCGACGACAATGCCGCAATAGGCATATATGAAAAGGTATTGGCAATGGCGCCTGACAACATCGAGGCATACGAGGGATTGTCAAGAATATATCAAAAAACCGATAACCCTGATAAGGAAAGGGAAATTCTCAAAAAGGCCGTGATGAAAGTGTCCGGACCCAAAAAGGAAAACCTCATGAAAAGACTAAAGGAACTGTGATGATAACATGTTTAGGAAAATGAGAAGGATAGGCCAGATGCTTCCTGAAGAGGAATGCATAGAAATATTGACCAATGAGCCACGGGGAGTCCTGGCATTGCTTGGCGATTACGACTATCCATATGCCCTTCCGATGAGTCATATATACGTTGACGGCAAAATCTACTTCCATGGGGCAATGACCGGCCACAAGAACGATGCGGTTAAAAAGCATGACAAGGCATCCTATTGCGTGATGGACGGGGGCGTCAGGAACCCTGAGGATGACTGGTCATACATTTTCAGAAGCGTGATAGTGTTCGGAAGAATACGCACCCTAAGTGATGATGATGAAAAAGTCGAGAAGTTGACCCACCTTGGGGATAAGTTTTTCCCAACCCATGAGGAAACTGTTTGCGAGATTGAAAAATTGCTGCACCGCACTGAGGTTTTTGAAATCACAATAGAGCATATTACCGGCAAGATTGTAAAAGAAAAATGACATTTCAGTTTTCAAGTGCAAATCATCCCGATAGGTTAAATGATTATCAATAATTCTTATTTTATTTTTTAATACTTTTTAATTCAATATTTTTAGTTTAAATAAGTTGTAATTAGTCTTTATCATGTAATATGAGTAGTCATATTATTTCATGACTTTTTATATATTACTGTTACTTTAAACATTATCTGCCATTATTTTCGTTTTTCATAATTCTTTTTAAATACTCATCATATTAATGTTGCCCAATAATAATTTTTAATACTTATTTTTTAAAATTAAACTGTTTTAAGTGGATTTAGTAAATAAAAAGGTTTATATAAGATATTTGTAATATCTTATTGTGTAGTGAGATTAGGTTCTCACGAATTGTATGAAAAAATGTTTAGGAGGTAAACTATTTTCAACAAACGTTTATTACTCACTATGCTCATTGCATTAACAGTATTACTTTCAGTTAGTGCAATACAGGCAAGTGACGTAAACGGCACTGAAATCATTGCCACCGAATCAACTGATGATAAATTGTCAATTGAAAGTGACGATGAAGTGTCTGAAGATGAAAATACGAATACTTTATCAACTAACATTGAAGAAGATCCCGTAGTGGAAAGCAGTTCAGATAAAAACTCAACAGAATTAGCTAATCCAACAGCAAGCATATACTACAAGGATTCTTTTGAAGTAACATTGAAAGACTCAAACAGCAGCAATGCTTTAGCGAACAAGACAGTTAATTTTGTTATCAATGGTGTAAGCTATAATGGCACAACAAACAGTGATGGAGTAGCAAGCGTGGCACTCTCATTGAACCCTGGAAAATACACTGCAACAGCATTTTTCATGGGGGATGATGATTACGCCGCTTCAGGCAATCTCACATCAACATTCAACGTTTTGCCAACCATTAAAGCAAAGGACGTTACTAAGTATTATAAGGGAAGTACTAAGTATACTGCAACATTTTTAACCACTCAGGGCACACCCCTGGCGAACACTGATGTCAAGATAAAAGTGAATGGTAAGACATACACTAAAAAGACAAGCAGTAAAGGTGTTGTATCTCTTGCAGTTAACCTTAAACCGGGAACCTATAAGGTTGTGGCAGCAGATCCCGTCACAGGATATGAGTTAACCACTACATTTAAGATTTTATCAACAATAAGTGCAAAGGACATTTCCAAGGTCTACACTGACGGCAGGAAATTCTCTGCAAAATTCTTAAAAAGTAATGGAAAAGCCTTAGCTAACAAGTACATTAAGTTTAAGCTTAAAGGTAAGACTTATAAGGTGAAAACCGACAAGAACGGTGTTGCCAAACTATCTGTAAAGTACCTTAAGAGAGGCACCTACAAGATAGTCTCCTATAACAAGGACGGTTTAAGCAAAACCAATAAGATCAAAGTGTATAACAAGGTCTCTTCCTCATTGACCACTAAATATTATGCTTTCTACAAGTCCGATAAGAAAAAAATTCAAGTCAAGCTATTGAACGGTTTGGGATACTCTCCTCAAAAGGGCAAAATCATCAAGATTAAAATCAACGGTAAAAACTATTACAAGAAGACCAATAGCAAAGGAGTGGCAACACTCAAGTTACCGAGCCTCAAGAAGGGAGTTTACACAGTAAAGTATAAGTTCGCAGGAAACACCCGTTACAAGGCGTCAAGCGCAACAAACAGGGTGGCGATATATACCACTAAGAATCCCACATTGTCTGTTAAAAGCACAACCACATTTGGTCAGGGTGCAGGCACTCCATTGAAAGTGGCTGTTGTGGCCGGCGGTGTGCCTTTAGAGAAAAGAACCGTCAAATTCATGGTTGACAATAAGACTTATACCAAAACCACTGACAAGAACGGTATGGCTTCACTGCCAATAAATCTGGGAATCGGCAACTATACAGTGGACTACACTGTTGTCAAGGACTCCAAGATCAATTCTAAATCAGGTTCAGTGGCGATAAAAGTCAAGGAAAGAACTGCAACTTCACTGACATGGAAAAGTGGCGACACATTCACTGAAGGAACAAAAACCTTCCAGGTTTTACTGGTTGACGCAAATAACAATGCGTTATCTGGTCAAAAAGTTAAGTTAACAGTGAACTCAAAAACATACACTGCCACTACTGCCTCAAACGGTTACGCATCATTCAAGATAAGCATCTCACACGGGTCTTATACGATGAAGGTTAGCTATAGGGGCAGCAACGATTACCTTGCAAGCTCAGCATCAAAACCGATCACGGTCAATGTGAAGAGCGTTAAGGGTATTAATGAAGTCAATTCAATCAACGATTTGAGCGCTTACTTGAAGGCATCCAAGAACTGTCAAGTGGGCAACTCCAAAATCAAGAAACTGGTTGATTCATTAACAATAGGCTTGAAAACCGAAACCCAAAAGGCAACAGCAATATTCAATTATGTTAGAGACACATTGTCATACAGTTTCTACTATAATACCAGATACGGTGCTGTTGAAACACTCGATGTTAAGAGAGGTAATTGTGTGGATCACACTCACCTGTTAGTTGCAATGTTTAGGACAGCTGGTCTTGCAGCCAGATACGTGCATGGTGACTGTACATTCACAAGCGGAAGCACTTACGGTCACGTGTGGGCGCAGGTGTTGATTGGAAATACCTGGACAATAGCTGACGGAACCAGTTCAAGAAATTCACTTGGAAAAGTAGCTAATTGGAATACAAAGACATATTCGCTCAACGGCAGATATGCAAGTCTTTCATTCTAATTAT
>NZ_CACYJE010000044.1 GCF_902774605.1 uncultured Methanobrevibacter sp. | reverse complement strand
ATTGTGTGCGGTGCATCCTTGATTGAATCAATTATGCAGTTCGCATTCCAGCCGACAATGGTTGCCGCTTTTTCTTCAAGAACCTCTGGAACTTCCTCAAGTCCCATTGGCCTTACCAAAACGATTGGTATATTGTATTCGTCAGCCGCATTCAATAAGGCTTCGAATAATTCCTTATTGTCATTGTAAAGGCCTGCTAGCAATATTATTCTATCCACTTTCTGATAAAACGCTTCGCCCGCTAATGCATATGACCCTGAAACGGATTCTTTCCATAGGAAATCGACTTTTGAGAATAGTTTTTCTGTGAACTGTCCGTATTCATTGTTCTTATCAATACCGCTAGTAATGATTAAATTGTATATCTTGTCGTCTCTTTCATCTTCAAACATTTAATCACCTTGCTTTTATTTTAATTGTTATGATATAAAAATATTTATTAATTCCAAAAAATAATGTTTAATATAGTTAATTAGTTTAAGGAATTATTTTTATGAAAGCGGCAGTAATTGGATTGGGTGTAGAAGGTAAAAAGGCAGTGAACTCTCTTTTAAAACATGGTTGGGATGTCTATGCCACTGATTTGAATATTAATGTTGATTTGGATGGTCTGGACTTGCCGATATTGTCAATGAATATGATTGATGACAAGCAAACCGTGTCTATAGTCGGGGAGAACATCACTGTTGACTTGGGTTTCACTAATTCTTACGCCATTGAGGACTGTGATGCAATAGCAATAAGTCCCAGCATGTTCGGAGGCTCTTTTGCCAATCGCCTGCTTGAGGATGGTGAATTGCTGAGTGATGTCGTGGACAAGCATAAGGAATTGTTCACCATAGGCATTACCGGGACCAACGGCAAGACCACAACTGTGCACATGATTAAGACAATCCTTGAGAATGCCGGCCGCAAGGTGCTGGTTGGAGGCAACGGCGGCGGAGGTTTTTCAGGATATTATGACTTGATTCTTGAGGCAAACGAGGGGGATTATGATGTTCTGCTTGTTGAGGTCTGCGACATGACCCTTGATTTTGCAAACTACTGCTTTGACTTTGACATGGTCGGCCTCACCAATATAGGCAATGACCATATGGACGTTCACAAGACAATCGCCAACTATAAGAACTCACTGGTGAGGTTTTTCACCGGAAAGACCATTTTCACTGCTTTCAATCAGGATTTCAACACTGACTTTAAGGAGGCATCAAGCCAATGCATTCCTTATTTCGAATACCAGGATGAGCTGCAACTTGTCGGAAAATTCAATCTATTGAATGCAGGATTGGCAACTGCAATATGCAGGGAAATTAAGGTGCCTAAGGATGTCATCAGACAGGCATTGGCTGATTTCCATGCTGTTGAGGGTCGTTTGGATGTCTATAAGATCAATGATGCTGAGGTTTACGTTGGAAAGACTGACAATTCTGATGCACTGGCTTCTGTTTTGGCTGAAAAGGACTTTTATGCACTGTTCATTGGTACTCCTCGCCATAACGAGACTCACAGGCTGGATATTCTGGACGTTGCAGTCAAGTATAATCCTGAAGTCATAGTACTGTTCCCGGGATTGGATGACACCTTGGACATCGCCATTTACAGGCTCAATTCACTGGGCTATATGGGTAACATCATCACCGTCAGCACTCTTGACCAGATCATAGAGCTGGTTGCAGAGTACTCTCATGAGGATGCTATTCTGATAGGGGGCAATGGTCAGGACACCATTATTAAAATTCAAGAAAGGATTAAACTCATTTCTGAAAAATTATAACATCAATAATAATCTTTTTATATTATTAGTGGGTATATTATATATTGTATAGTTTATTAGGTGTATTAAATGAGTAAAAGTTGGAGAAGAATTTCAATCGTAATATTTGTAGCATTATTGTTATTATGCTTATTTTTCGCATTCACTTCAATAAGCACTGCAAATTATACTGCTCAATCCGTAGCTGAGGAGTATAATCTTCCGATTGGCCAATCCATGTTTGAAAATCAATCAATAATGGGCACCAGTGACCCGGTAGAGGTTCCAGTGGTTTCCAACATTGGTTTTATTGCACATCAGATTCAGGCATTTGACCTGCAGGGAATATTGATGGCGTTTTCAACAGGAGTTGTGCCTTTTGACTTTGATATAGTTGCAGGCGAAGGAATCGATTCTTATGGAAATGTAAAAGATATTGTCGGTCCGGGCTATTTGACCTATGAGGGGGATAAATTGGCAGTCAAAGCGCCGGACAATTACGTATGGGGTTACAGTGCTCCATATAAATGGTTAGAAAAAACAGAAAACGGCGTTGACATCTATGAGGATGGTAAAAAAATCAAATCAGTGCCAGTTGATGAAATTAGGAATTTAGAATACAAAAATGATTATTACAATGCATCCACTATCGCAAGCTGGTATAATTATGACGCCCAGGTAGGATCAACCTTCACACTCGAGAAGGGAATGGTCGGATTTTCAGATGGAAGGAATAACATTTCTTCAGATGATGTTCCAAAAATCTTCGGTCAGGAAGTGGTGGATTATGCGGCAGAATATCCAACAGGTTCTCCAATCTTGTTATACTCTGGAAATTACACTGAAGATGCCGGTGAAGTTTACGGTACTTCATTAGGTTCACACCCTGAATATGGCGATTCCATTAGGGAAGTAAACGCCAGACAATTTGTCGAAGCATGGAACGGCACTATCATCCCACCTAATTCCACTGGAAGCGGTAAGGATTATGTTTACTTTGAATCAGCCAGCGATGCATCTGCTCCTGGTGGAAGTGCAGCACACGGTGTATGTCCATCAGCAAGAGCATTAAGGGCAGCAGTCACATCCGAAGGCTTTGACTTGCCTACCGGTATGACCTGGGATGAGAATGCGGTGCTGTTCGGTTTCAACCCTGCACGTGACATTACCGTTCACAATGACCATGACTACCCTGTCCAAATCAAAATGTGGACTGAAGGTTCAGGTACCGGTATGGGGGTTTATGCGCAAGTTATAAGATATATTCCTAATGATTAAGGAGATATCTATTCTTTTTTTTTATTTTTATGTCTGTTTCTACCGTCATTACTGCAGCGGGCAAGAATTCCCGCATGAGGAAAGACCAGATTTCCCGTGGTCTGAACCTAACAAATAAACTAGTTTTGCCTTTCAAGGATAAGACCGTCATAGAGACAACCATTGACAATGCATTATCTTCAAATGCTGATGAATGCATTGTGGTACTTGGCCATTATTCTAGTGAAATAAAAGAAGTTATCTTTGATAATTATAAAGAGGAGGTCAAGTTCATAGAAAACAATCCTGTTGATGTAGGTTTATCAACTTCACTTTTCAATGGTTTGTCGAACATCTCATCAGACCTGGCACTCTGCATCACAGCCGACCAGCCCACAGTATCAACGGAAACATTCAACAAGCTAATAGAAACAAGTCTAAAAGCAGAAAATCCGTATAATACAATATCAGTTTTGAGAAGGAGAAAAACAGGATTGCTGGATACTGCCGAAGGGTTGGGAATGCCTTTTGTGGCTCCAAGGCTAAACCTTATGAAATACCTTGAAAACGAGGATGACAATCTGAATCCTATACTTAGAAAAATATTCGATGACGGATACGTTTTTTATGGTGTTGAAGAAAAAAATAAAAAAGAGTTAGTGAACATTAATCATTATGATGATTACCTGTCACTACTAGATTGAATCAAGACCTGAAATAACTTCCTCGATTTTGGCCTTGCTGATTCCGACAGTCATTTCATTGTCCTTGATGTCGGCAGCCTTTCTTGAACCGTCACAGCCTAAAGTGAAGTTAATGCCATCGGTAATGTATGGGTTTGCAAATGCATCACCGCACAATGACTGAATTCCAGCAAATGATGGAGTGATTTTCTCACCTGTTTTGTAAACGATGCTTTGGGCAAGTTTCATGCCTCCAACAGGCTCTGTGATGATTTCAATCACATCAGCTTCAAAGTCAGCCTCATCCAATGGAGCGTAAACTATTCCCCAGTGAATGTCTTCAACGATTGATAGCTTGCTGGTTAGTTTTTTAGCGGTTTCAAGATCCTGGAATCTGCCTAATGAAAAGTATTTTTCACCATTGGCCAATTTTTCAGGCATGTCCCTTAAACCGATTGCTCCTGCACCGCCAAGGCACATTTGCTCATCGATTGTTGAGTAGAACTTGTCTCCAAGGGATGCTTTCCTGACCATTTCACAATGTCTGATTTTCTCGCCGATTAAGTCATAGCCTTCAGGAAGGTCGTCTTCGGTTTTAATCAGTTTCATTGCAACCGGTTTTGCATCAAGCTTGATTTTACTTTCGATTGCTTCGCAGTATTTTTTGTTTGTTTCTAAATTTGTCATACAATCTCCTCTAAATAACTAGTTTGTATTATGGAATTTTAATATCTTTTGTTTTAACACTGTTATTTTTACAGAATGTTCTGAAATCACATGCACTGCAGTTTCTCTCATCAGAATCGGCTTTCCAAGCCTCCTGAATCTTGCAGCCCTGCATCTCCCTGATTAATGACTCCTCAATATTGGCTACAACACTATCGAACTTTAAAAGTGCATCATTCTTTTCGCTTTCATCAACGCTTATGATTCTAATTGACCGGTCAATCTTGAACTCATCACTTAATGCAGGAGCCTTATCGTCTTCCTCCCAATTCTCAATCAGCTCAACATCCTCAGGATACTTCTCACCGACATCGGTCATGCCGTTTCTAAGTTCCTCCTTAATCAAAACAAGATCCTCTTTTGATGGAACAAGCTCATTCAAATAGAATATGATTCCAGCAACAATCGGCTTTGCATCCTCCTGCTTTGACCTGAGCCAGGAATAAGTAAGTATCTGCTGCTTGTGAGTTTCCCACTTGTCCTCAGCCTTGGAATCTCCAATGCTTGTCGGCGGCCTTTTCATTCCCTTGTAGTCAATGATTATCTCATAATCCTCACTGTCCGATTCCCTAACCCTTTTCTGGAAATCAGGATTTCTTTTCAGGTACTCGATAATCATGTTGTCGTAATTGTCAAGATTGCTCTGCTCCAGGTCATTGATCTTCATTGAGGTCAAAACATCCACTACACCATTGATGCCGTAATAGTTAGACCGGCTCCTATGCTTGTCAAAATTAGGCATTGGCCTAACTCCCTTGATTAGATGTTCTGATGAATCAATCAATGGGAAAAGATGCTTTCCCCAAATGTTGATGGCCTTTTCAGCCCTGGCGCTGGCCAGTTTCTTATGGTCATGCTCATTTAAATACTCCACTTCCGGATGATTGGACATGCTGAAGAACAGGTCCTCATCATAAGGGTACAGGCCTCTGGTCTGCAGCCTCAGGTCAATCTGCTCTTCAATGGGCCTGATGTCCTCCAGCCAATCCCATGGAAAACTTGTTTTCTTATAATCCCATTCAAGATATGCCTCCTCCAATACCCCATGGATGAATTCGCCGAACCATCTTTGAACTGGCTTTGATGGAGGCAATGTCCCCTTGTTCTGATAGCGGTACTGCAGGTTGCATGTTAAAAATGAAAGCAAGTCTCCGGTCAGACTGTACTCCGGAATCATGTACGGCTTTGATTTTGACGGTAACTTCATGTTATAATCTCCCATTAAATTAGATAAATCTCATTAAATCCCACATATTTCTCGTCACGACTCCAGCCGAGAGCAATATTCGGGATGTCAAAGTGGTCGTTGCGCTTGGTGTATCCTTCAATCGCAGGGTTGAGGCCGATGAGCAGAAGCACGCTTTCAGCCCTTGAAAACGCCACAAAATATAATCTGGTCAAGTCGTCAAAGGACCTGTCCTTTTCACTCCTTTCGCTAAGCCCCAATGAACTGTGCTGGCGGATGCTGTCCTCAACGGTCAGGTCGTCCTTGATGGATTTAGGGAATCTTAACCTTTGTGTCCTGATGTCGTTTGTCTTGAACCTTGAGCCCACATCAACGATGACCAATGGGAATTCCAATCCCTTGGACTGGTGAATTGACAATACGTTGACCCTGTCGTCAGGCAATGTTTCAAGCAATGACTCGTCAATGCTCACGCCACCGGTCGACAAGGGTATGAATATGTTCCAGATGGCCTCCAACACTGATTCCCTTTCCTGCTTTTCACTGTAAAATGAAATGTTTGAGTGATAGTCATTAAAGAATCCGGTTTGAGTGATTGACTTGGTAATCGCTTCAAGATAAACGATTCCCTCCACGTCATCCTGCAGTTCCTCAATCCAAGTGGTGATCTTATATGCAAGCTCCATGAGACTGGCTCTTTTCGGCCATTCATCATGTCCCAACGGTCTTCTCAGCTGCCAATATGTGACGAACTCGCTTAATGTAATCGGCTCGTGAGGCTCGGGATTCAGTTTCATATAGTCCTTGGCCTTAAGCCTCCATTTGTGCATGTTCCTGTTGGCCAGCTTAGGTATGGTCTTGTCGGAGCTTTGGAACCTGGCCTCCGGGTCGATGCATTCAAGCATCAAACCGCAGAAAATACCTACATTAGTGATTTCCTGCAAGTCGATTCCACGTGGATTGAACATTTCAATCGGGGTTTTAAGTCTTTTCAAATGCTTCCTTAGGAAAAACAAGAATGACCTGTTGCCATAATGAACTTCCTTCGGCGAATATGAGAGTATTGCAATGTCGGATGCTGTGCCGTACTCACTGTCCAGCTTGAGCGTAATCTTCTCCATCTTTTTTCCGGCCTTAAGGTTTTCCTGCTTGAGGCGCTGCAATTTGGCAATGTCTATTGCTCCATTCATCTTCTCATAGTATTCCTTGTTCAGGACCTGAAGGACTTTCAGGTTGCACTCTCCCTTGTTGACAAGGTTGTTTATGAGCAGTGACAGGTCACGGGCAAGCATTTCAGGATTGTTCCTGAACATTCCAAGAACTGGCATCTTGTCCTTTTCAAAATCCGGTGCAATGATTTTTGGCTTGTTTTCAACCCTTGCATTTTGATATTCACTGTCGAGTTCTGCAAACTGGTTGCAGTGGGCTATGATGTTTTCGGTTGAGCGATAATTTGTTTGCAGGTTGATTTCAACAACATCCACTCCCAGCCGTTCCTTCACGCGCTCCGGGTAATGAGTGAACAGGTCAACTGTGGCGCCCCTGAATCGGTACAGTGACTGGTCGTCATCGCCTACAACGGTAATGTTTCCCTTGTTGTTAAGTGCATGTTCGGCTATTGTGAAGTAGATGTCCTCCTGTATGAGATTGGTGTCCTGGTATTCGTCAATAAGCACGATTCTGATTTCATCAAGGAATTCCTTTAGTTCACTGTTCTTCAACTTTTCCAAAAACAATGATTCAAGCATTGCAAAGTCAATGGTGTTTCTTGCCTGCAGTGTCTTTTCATATTCCCTGATGCAGTCCAATGCAATCTGCTGGCCGCTTCCCTTCTGGGTTTTATCGTATAATTCGTCAAGGTCAACCTCATCATAAAAGAGCCTGTTTTTAATCTCCATCAATATTTCACTCATTTTTGATGGCTCTTCCAGCTTGCCCCTTCCGCTTATCACTTTCAGGTATTCCACAAGTTCCTTGTTGAGGTAGGTTTCATTTTCAATGAGTATTCTCATCATTGCGGAGTTTGCAACAAATTCCTCTATAACAATGGCTTGGTTTTCACCGGGTTTCTTGAAGTCCCTGAGCAGTTCTTCAGCGATGCTGTCGGTTGTCCCGATTTTAATCTGGTTGAAGTCAATCCGGTCAATCACGGGTATGCTTTCAAAGTCATCAACATTATCCAACAGGTGATTTTTAATTTCATCCCCCCATCCGAGGATTCTTGAATAGAGTTCCTCAGCGGCTTTTCGTGTGAATGTGGTTGCCAGGATTTCACTTGGATTTATGTCGTCCACGAAGATGTATTTAAGTATTTTCAAAACCATCACGGTTGTTTTGCCTGAACCGGGGCCTGCTACGATGAAAAGGGATTCGTCACTATTTGATAATATTGCCTTTTGCTGATTCTTGTTTGAAGAAATATCTCTTTTGAGAATATTCACTACAATATCTTCAAATTCTTCATATGAAATCATTTTTTCCCTCGTAATGTACTATAATTTAATTTTTGTAATTAACTTATTTAAATAATCATTGAGAGAGCGGTTGATTAGTATTAGTGATTAATTATATACTTATGATAAATTTTCAAATAATAAATTTTATTAATCTGATTGATTATACTATTGCATATGGGAGTATTTTTTCTTCCATAATATGCATAAGTTAGAAGCAGAACATGCTTCTAACTTGATAATGTATATTTCAACTCAATATTTTCTTGTTTTAATATAAAATCAATACTCATCACACGCTCTCTGGTTTTATTTAAATATCATCATGATTAAAATTAATATATTAATTAAATTGTTTTAGCTGATATTATGTCTGATGTGGATAAGATTGATATGTTCAAAAACGATGTGCGATACCGTGAAAACATCGCCCATATAGAGACAATACCGGCTAAAAAACCTAGTTTTAAAAAAGTGGATGACTTGAATCCTAAAATTGTGGATTATCTTGATTCAAAAAACGTTAAACTCTACCAGCACCAGGCAGAAACCTACGAGTCAATAAAGGATGGGGAGCATGTGATAATCACCACTCCAACCGCTTCGGGAAAGACACTGGCGTTCAACCTGCCTATAATGGAGACAATGCTGGAGGACAAGGATGCAACAGCATTATACACCTATCCCGCAAAGGCACTGTCCAATGATCAGTTGCATGTCCTTGAGAATCTGGAAAAGGACTTGGACATTAAGATTAAACCACGAACCTATGACGGTGACACTCCAAGGGAGGACAAGCGTGGAATAAGGGAAAAGTCAAGGATAGTCCTTACAAACCCTTACCAGCTGCACCTGATACTGTCATGGCACCACCAATGGTCAAGATTCTACAAGAACCTTAGATACATAGTCATTGATGAGTCACACTACTACAAGGGCGTTTTCGGCTCAAACGTTGCTTTTCTCATCAAGAGGCTTAAAAGAATAGCGAACTTCTATGGCTCATACCCTCAGTTCATACTCTCATCAGCTACACTTGCAAACCCTTTGGAGCTTGCAAACCGCTTGACCGGTGAGGAATTCAAGCTAGTTGACAACGACACTTCCCCAAGCGGCGAAAAGGACTTCATATTATACAATCCCTTCAAGAACTATGTGCGAAGGAAAACCAACACTCAGGCAGCTCCATCCGTGCACATGGAAACAGAGAACATTTTCATGTTCATGATGCTTAAAAACATTCAGACACTATGCTTCACCGTTTCAAGGAAAACCACTGAGCTCATTGCGATGTGGGCTAAAAACGACATGACTCAGGTCAAGGGGCAATTGGCCCACAGGATTGCCGCATACCGTGCCGGTTATCAGGCACAGGAACGCCGTGAAATAGAGGATGGGTTGAAAAGCGGAAAGTACCTTGGAGTCACATGCACAAATGCATTGGAGCTTGGAATCGACATAGGTTCGCTTGATGCAGTAATCATATCAGGATACCCTGGAACCATGATTTCAACCTGGCAGCAGGCGGGAAGGGCAGGAAGAAGCAGCCAGAAATCCCTTGCAGTGCTGATTGCATTTGAAAACCAGCTGGACCAGTACTTCATGAACAATCCAAAATTCTTCTTCGACAAGCCACATGAAAACGCAATCATCGACTTGACCAATCCCATACTTCAGGATGCACACCTATTGTGCGCCGCAAAGGAATTGCCGCTTCAGAGGGGAGAGGCTGAAAAGTACTTTGGAATCTCACAGGATGTAATCGATAAGCTGGTGGACAATAAGGACCTGCATGAAAACCACAGGGGAGACTTCATGTACCCATATGATGACAATCCTGCAATGGACCATTCACTGGACCAGATATCCTCAGAGGAATTCAAGGTGATGAACAATGGCCAATTGCTTGAGACAATGGAGCGCTCACAGGTCTACCGTGAAGCCCATGAGGGAGCCATACTCATCAACAAGGGAGACACTTATGTTGTCAACGGCGTCAACTTGAAAAACTGTTACGTCAACGTTTCAAAAGAGGCGGTCGACTATCATACCATGGTATTGAACCAGACTGACATCAGCATCAAAAAGAAGCTGTCAAAAACAAGATATGGAGATTTGACAATACACTTCGGTGAGCTCACCGTAAGCGAAGACTACTTCAAATACAAGAAAATGCACTTTTCAAAAGTAATCGGAACATACCCATTGGAACTGCCTCCTCTTAAGTTCAACACCAAGGGGTTATGGTTCACTATACCGAAACGCGTCAAGGACACATTGGAGGACATGTATCCTAATGAGGAGGAAGTCTTTGCAGGGGGATTGCATGGGGCAGAGCATGCACTCATCGGATTGTTCCCATTGCATACAATGTGCGACAGGTTCGATATTGGTGGATTGTCAACCAATTATCATGAAGACACTCAGGAAGCTACAATATTCATCTATGACGGTTATGAGGGTGGAATAGGTATCTGTGAAAAGGCGGTTGATGTTTTCATCGACCTTTTGAACTCAACCATTGACCTTTTGGATAACTGCCAATGCCAAAGCGGATGTCCTGCTTGCATATACTCTCCGAAATGCGGCAACGACAACAAGCCGTTGCATAAGAATGCCACCAAATACATTCTAAAGTACATGTCCGACTTGATTTCAAAAAACATTCCGGAAGAAGAGGTCAAGGCAGAGGTCATTATAGAAAATGAGGTTATTCCCGATGAGTTTGACGAGGCCTTTGAGCTATATGAGAAAGGCGATTACTCAGCATCAAAGGATGTATTGAACAGCATAATAAGCGCGGATAAAAATCATGCCCGTGCATTGGCTTTGATGGCTCAGATATTATATGAGCAGGACCAGAAGGACATTGCACTATTGTTCACCAAAAAGGCATTGTCGTCTGACAGGTCCAATGAGATGGCCAATGAATTGGAGGTGCTTCTTACAAAGAAACCTCAAAAGCAAAGTGTGGAGCTGAAATCATTGGATGATGTTGACACCTTATACGAGGAGGCCTATGACCTCTATGAGCAGGGCGACCTGGCAACATCCAGTGAGATATTGGAGAAGCTCCTTGATTTCGATGATCGCAACTCTGAGGCATTGGCACTGATGGGACTGATATACTATCATTCAGGAATGTTTCCAAAAGCGATAGAGTATTACAAGAAGGCTTCAAAAATAAATAAGAATGGTGAGATGGTTAGGGAATTGAAAATGAGGGTTTCCTAAGGGTCTCCGGCATATGGGCTGAATCCATCTTCAAAGTGTTCGCATAGCTTTTCAAGTTCCGCTGGAATGTCTATTTTTTGAGTGCAATGATCAATGCAGGTTCCGCAGTAGGTGCAGTCTTCCGCAGGCACTTTCTCGTCAGCCAACTTGTCATAGTATAACCGGTATATGTTGGATTCCGGCTGGTTTTTGCTGGTGTTGTAGATGTGGAAGTATTCAGGTATCGGGATCATCTCAGGGCAGGCGTCAATGCAGTATCCGCATTCGCTGCATGGCACTGCAACGTTTTCTGCAAGTTTCACAGCCATCTTTTCTAAAAACTCGTTTTCTTCACTTGTAATCACTTCAAAATTCTCATAGGTGTCGCAGTTGTCAATCAAATCATCCATCTTGTTCATTCCGCTCAATACTATTTTAACGTGTTTGAGTGATGCGCAGAATCTTATCGCAAAACTTGCTATGGACTTGTCGGGGTTGAATTCCTTGAAGTCGTTTCTTATCTCCTCTGGTGGATTGACGATCACTCCTCCTTTCAGGGGTTCCATCACATATACGTCGAGGCCGTGTTCCACGCACAGGTCATAGCATTTGTGGGATTCGATTGATGGGTCTTCCCAGTCAAGGTAGTTGAGTTCCAATTGGACTATGTCGAATATTTCTCCGTACTCGTCAAGCACTTCTTTTAGCAAGTCTGAGCTTTCATGGAAGCTGAATCCGATTTGCTTTGCAATGCCTTTCTCCTTCATTTTCTTAACGTACTCGAAGGTGTTTGCGTTTTTAGCGTTCTTGAGCCATGGGCCATTCACATTGTGTATGAAAAATACGTCGAAGTAGTCGATTCCTAACCTTTCAAGCATCTCATTCACGAACTTGTCATTGTCCTCCTCGCAGGTAAGCGCCCATGTAGGCATCTTGTCGCATATTCTATATGATTCGCGAGGGTATCTTTCAACCACAGCCTTTCTTATCGCAACTTCGCTTGCACCGTTATGGTAAGCGTAGGATGTGTCGAAGTAGTTGAATCCCTTTTCCATATAGATGTCAACCATCCTGTTGAAGAGTTCCTGGTCTATCTTTGTGGGGTCGTTTTCATCGGTTTGGGGCAGTCTCATGCATCCGAAACCGAATTTTGATTTGTAAGTCATAATACTATCTCCTGATTGGTAATTATTTTTAAATTAAACATTATTTAAATGTTGTTAATATCAACATTTATTTAAAATTTTTTTCATATGGATTATTACTCCGATAATGGGATTATATTAAATAGTTTTATAAATTAATAAGACCATATTTATAATATTAATATTTATTAAGGAGTAATAAAATGCATGAATTATCTATGGCTCAGGGCATTATCAATGCAGTGCTTGAAACTGCAGAGGCAAACAATGCAACTGAAGTTAATGAAGTCAGTGTGGAAGTGGGAAGACTCGCAATGATAAATCCAGAACAATTGGAATTCATACTAGGGGTTCTGATTGAAAATACAATAATGGAAGATGCTGAAATCAAATTCGAGGAAATTCCTGCCGAAATAAAATGTAATGACTGTGATTTTGAAGGTGAAGCTATCCTGGATGATAGCGATCACTACGCACCGCTCATCAAATGTCCGAAATGCGACAGCATGAGTGTGGAAACCTTAAACGGTAAGGATATCGTTGTTAAAAATATTGTTATAGAAAAACCTGATGATAATTAAATGGGAGGCGAATTAGAATGCACCAAGTAGCAGATGTAGAAGTAGCAAAAAATATCATGGACGCTAACAAAAGGCTAGCGGACAAAAACCTGAAAAACCTAGAGGAAAAGGAAATATTCTGTGTTGATTTCGTAGGAGCAATCGGTTCCGGAAAAACAACCCTTGTAGAGGAAATTATTGACAATACCGATTATAATATAGGCGTGCTTGCAGGAGACGTCATCTCAAAATTCGATGCAGGACGTATAGAAAAGCACAACGTGCCAGTTGTGGGATTGAACACCGGCAAGGAATGTCACTTGGACGCACACCTTGTAGGACACGGCCTAGAGGACCTTCCGCTGGATGACCTTGACATGGTGATAATCGAAAACGTGGGAAACCTCATCTGTCCTGTTGACTTTGACTTGGGCTCACACTTGAGGATAGTTGTCGTTAGTGTGACCGAAGGTGACGACACTGTGGAAAAACACCCTATCATATTCCAGACCTCTGACGTGGTTGTAATCAATAAGGTTGATCTTGCAGATGCTGTTGGGGCTGACGCCGATAAGATGGTGGCTGACGCTCAGAAATTAAACCCAAACATTAAGGTAATTAAATCCAGCTTAAAGCAAGGCACTGGATTGGATGAAATAATCGCTGTTATAGAAGAAGCTAAAAACAATCAATAAACAATTTAATTAGGTGGTAGCATGAAAGTATGGATTGATATTTCAAATGCGCCTCATGTAAGGTTTTTTAAAGATGTAATCAAGTATTTGGAAGCGGAAGGCGAGGATGTCATTGTCACCGCTAGACAATTTGGTGATATCCATAAGTTGCTCGACATGTATGACATTGACTTCATATCAGTCGGTAAGCACGGTGTGAGTCTTTATGACAAGTTGAGGGAAAGCACACAAAGGGTGTATAATCTTGTGGACATCATACATGGCGAAAAGGTGGATGTCGCCCTTAGCAAGCATTCCATTGAACTTCCTAGAATATCATTCGGTCTGGGGATTCCAAGCCTCTACGTCCTTGACAATGAGCACGCACTGGCAGCCAACAAGCTGACACTGCCATTATGCGACAGGATCATCACGCCGGACATCATCGACTTTTGGAAGCTGATGAAGTTCGGAGCCGACCCTAACACCATCATTCCATACAACGGCACATCTGAATTGATGCATTTCAAAAGCTTCGTTTATAATGATAACATTTTCGATGACTTGAACCTTGATTTGAAGCATCCGAAAACAATATTGATGAGGCCTGAACCTTCACTTGCATCCTACCTTGATGCCGACTGCAGGAAATCAGTATTGTCCCCAATCGTTGATGAGCTGAAAAACGTTGCCAATATATTGATACTGCCTAGGTTCAAGGAGCAGGCTGACATATTTGAAGGCATCGAGAACGTTTCAATATTGAAGCCTCCCGTTGACACATCAAGCATAATGAAAAAGGCTGACCTTGTCATTGGTGCAGGAGGTACAATGAACCGTGAAGCTGCAATACTTCAAACACCGGTCATTTCATGTTATCCCGGTGAAACATTGTCCGTTGACCAGTATTACATCAACAAGGGCTTGATGTACAGGTCCATTGACACTGATGAAGTTATCAACAAGGCACTTGACTTCATAGTCAATCCCCATGAAAAAATTGACGTTAAAACTGATGACTTGTTCCAGGTGATTATTGATAATTTATATGATTTGGCCAAGAATGGCAAATAGTTTTTTATACTATTACATTCATACTATAATATAACATTTAATTATTTTTTTTGGGCTGGTAGCTCAGATGGTAGATCGTCGCCTTGGCATGGCGGAGGCCCCGGGTTCAAATCCCGGTCAGTCCATTTATTTTTTTAAAATAAAAGAGAATTGTGATTAAAATATGTTGTTAATTGCTCAAAACCACTTACAATTAATTGTAGAAGTAGCAGTAATGCTATTTGTTACAATGGTGTTTGCTTTGAACTTAATTCCATTGTCACTCAGTGTGGTAACCTTTTTATCATTATTCCTGATGGGAGGCTTCACTTTAATTTTCGCAGGAGACATTGCATTGCTGGTATTAGCTTCTAGCCAGGCAGAATTCACACACCCATTCGGGCCATTGGCATTGTTGGGTACTGTAGCGGCTTTAGCATCATTGAAGGTGATGAAGGAATCGGGAGTGGATATTCGGCCACTCAGAAGATTCGTAATACTCTTTTTAGGAGGTATCACAATCTTCGGTGGATTAATGCAC
>NZ_CACYJE010000043.1 GCF_902774605.1 uncultured Methanobrevibacter sp. | reverse complement strand
CCCTGTTTTTTGTTCGGGCGGCATCTCTCAACGCCAATGGTATGAACCATTTCGCTCCGGCAAATATTATCAGTCCAAGGCCCACTGCCTTGACTGCCAGTTGTGGAAGCAAATGCAGTTCAACGCTTTCACCGCCTAGGATAGGTGTCAGGAGGATTACAATAATCACGGCAATGTCCTGGAATATCAGGATACCTAATGTCACTCTTCCCTGAACTGAATGGGTAATGTGCCTTTGCTGCATTATCTTCATGACAATTGCAGTGGATGAAAACGCAACCAGGAATCCCAGAAACAGTGCGCTCGTCCATGGCAGTTTCAATGCAAAGCCGAGAAGCGTGATCAGTATTGTCGTAATGGCCACCTGAAGAATACCTCCGATCAACGCGTAACGCTTGATTGCCGAGAATTTTTCCACTGAAAACTCCAGCCCTATGATGAAAAGCAGGAATATGACTCCCAGCTCTGAGAGTGTGGAAATCATGCTTGTGTCATTTACAACATGGCCTAAAACAATCCCTGTTATGAATAGCCCAATCATTGTGGGCAGTTTCAACTTGTTGAATATCAACAATACTAGAACGGCAGTAATCAGTATTATTGACATGTTCTGTAGCAATAATATGTTCATTGTTTAATGTCCCTATAAATATTAAAAAGCTTGTTTTTGGTGGTGTTGGTGGGTTTAAAAGAAGAAAAATGGTAGTAGATTATAATCTACTAACTTTAATTAAAGATTCAACAGGAATGCCTTCGATTTCAGAAAGCCCTGCCTTATCGATTAAAACGGTAACGCAAGTAGGTTCTCCGCCGAGATCCTTAACAGTGTGAATGGCTTCTTTTGCGGTTTTTCCACTGGTAATTACATCGTCAACGATAACAACTTTCTTGCCTTCAACACTTCCAAAGTTGGTACTGATGGTACCTTCATCATCACTTGAATCAGCATCTTTCCTGTGTTTGTGCGGATGGAAAATAGCTAAAGAGGTGTCTTCACCAGTCATGTCTTCAATATGTTCGGCCATAACGGTTGCAAATGGAATTCCACTAACTGCAACACCAACAACGGTATCCACATCGCCATGTGTCAATGCCATGTCACTTAAAGCGCCTGAAACATAACTTAAACGTGTTGAGTTTCCACCAATGCTTTTCCAGTTAATGGCAAAGTCAACAGGTGCTTCAACCTTTTCTTCAGTTGCTTTTTGAAGGGTCAACCATCTGGCAGTGTCCATGCTGACATTCAATTCGTCAGCAATCTCACCAGTGGTAAATCCGTGTTCTCTGAGTTCTTTAGCTTTTGCAATTAATTTTTGTTTCACATTATCACCTTTCTTCTAGTTCTTCAAAACTAATTGGTTTATGTTCTTTGGATGATCTATTCGCAGCAATAACCATTTTAAGAGCTTTAAGTCCATCTTCACCAGTTATTTCTGGTTCTTCTCCATTCATCACTGCATTTAAGAATGATTTTAATTCGCTTTTGAGAGGTTCTTCATGTTTAATTTGGATATCCTGAGCAAACTTACCGTACACTTCAATGCTCTGTTTGATGTAATCGACGGATATGATTCCCGCAGTACCGGTTAGCTCCAATTCTCTACGCTTGTAAGGAGTCAACCAGTTCACTTCAATTATTCCTGTGGATTCATTGTCGAAATTGACCATTATCTCTGCATGGTCTTCAAATTCGCTGTCGTCGAAACTACTGTTCATTGTTCCGTAAACCTGTGTCACTTCCTCTTCAAACAGGTAGTTCATAATGTCTAAATCGTGAATGGCTAAATCAATTGACACTCCAACATCTTTTATTCTTGGTGGGAGTGGACCTACTCTTTTTGCAAATGCGGATACTATGTCTCCGATAACTCCATCATCAATGAGTTCTTTAGCTTTTTGAACCGCAGGATTAAATCGCTCAACGTGACCGGTTGCAAGAATGACTCCAGCTTCTTTAGCTGCAGCAATCATTTCTTCTGCTTCGTTTAATGTAAATGCAATAGGCTTTTCGACCAAAACATGTTTCCCGTGCTTGATTGCTTCCATAACGACTGCATGGTGGAATGTGGTTGGCACACAGACGCTTACAGCTTCAATTTCGGGATTCTCAAGAAGTTCACTATATTCGGTGAAACCTTTGGCACCATATTTCTTCTCTATTTTTTTAAGCGCCCTTTCACTTACATCACTTACAGCTACTAAATTTGCTTCTTCCATTTTGTGGTAGACACGAACGTGGTTTTCACCCATCGCTCCTACTCCTACAACTCCTACGTTAATAGTCTTCAATTTAATTCCTCCGTTTAAACATAATCCTCGAAAAGTCTTCCAATGCGACCGCCAAGTTCAACCGCATTTTTGATGGATCCTTTTTCAGTTTGCTCTTTAAGGATTTCTCCTTCTTTAGTCAATAATATTGAATAAATATTAAATTCTTTATCATTCATGCGTGCTATTGATCCAATAGGCCATTGGCACCCGACTCCGAGTTCCTCAAGCACTTTCTTTTCCGCAAGCACTTCCTGCATTGAAATGTAATCATTGAGTTTGGAAATGACTCCCTTCTTATCTGAATCACGCCTTGTAATGATTGCCAATGCTCCTTGGCCTGCAGGCGGGGTGATGTAATCTAGAGGGAATACGTTTTTAATGTATTGTGTCAGATTCAATCTTTTAAGGCCCGCTTTAGCCATGATGGTGGCATCCAAATCACTTTCCAGGGCTTTTTGAATTCTTGTTTCAATGTTTCCTCTGATTGGTTTAAGCTCGAATTCTTTATTGTAATGATTACAGAATGCTTCTCTTCTAAGACTGCTGGTTCCAAGTTTTGAGCCTGGACCCAATTCGCTCCAGTCTTTTTTAGAGATTAAAACTTCATTTGGAGATTCACGTTTCGGAACAGCCACTATTTCCAAATCCTCGTCTAACTCGGTAGGCAGGTCTTTAAAACTGTGCACTGTAAAATCAACTTCCTCTTCTAGAAGGGCAATATCCAATTCTTTAGTGAATAGTCCTTTTGAATCCATATTATATAATTGGGATGTGGTAATCTTGTCTCCTTTGGTCTTGATGACTTCCACATCTATTGATTCGCCAGTTATTTTAGATAAGGCGGCACAAACTTGATTGGTTTGAGCCAAAGCTAATTTACTTCCTCTTGTTCCTACAATCATGTATTATCTCCAAGTTTTCAAAATTCATTATTGTAATATATTTTACAATATTTTGTTACATTTTTAATTTTTGCAATTAATATTTATTAAATGTTTCAATTTTTGGCAGGATTTATCTTTTTGAAACTTCACGGTAATCTGAGCGATAAATGAAAAGAAGATTTTTATCATTGTTTATTGCCATGTCGTAAATGTCTGCATGGCTTTCAATGAATCGTGTTTTTTTAGTTAGTTTTGACTTAAGTGAATGTCCCACGTCCCCTGTCAATATGATGTCATGGTCAAGGGTGTTTAGAAAGCCCGCTAATTTTTCCTCATCAATTTCCTCGCAAGTTATTCCATAGTCCCCGCCTATGCTGATGTAGTAATCATCCAAATCGTCAATCATGTTTATTGATTCCTGTATTGCTCGAGTGTTCAATCCAGGATTTATCTCCTCAATGATTATTGAATTTCCAATGTTTTTTCTGTTGGTCCTGCCTGGGATGCCCTTGTAATTTTGGATTTTTTCAATGATTTTTTCAATTGGAATTTCCAGGCTGATGCAGGTCAGCACGACACCAAGGACATTGCTTACATGGTGGGGTCCGGGAGCAAATGTTTTCACTGTCATGTTTCCGGATAGCAGATTGTCATTTACTGTTTTGACATTATCGTATTCGATTTTGATGACGGTCTGGTTCAGGTCATACTTCACATCACAGGCATGCAAGTCTGATGATGAGTCATTCATTGAGAACGTATTGACTTTATCATGCTTAACATCTGAGTAGAATTCGTCAAAGGCTTCCTTTTCAATGCAAACGCATCCGCATCTAAA
The DNA here is from genome assembly GCF_902774605.1 of uncultured Methanobrevibacter sp. Lineage (GTDB taxonomy): Archaea > Methanobacteriota > Methanobacteria > Methanobacteriales > Methanobacteriaceae > Methanocatella. The sequence goes on along the minus strand of NZ_CACYJE010000043.1, from coordinate 14,948 downwards.
CACTTGCTTTTTAGCCTCAGAAGCACAGCTTCTTCCTCTTGCAATGGGATAGTCTTCGGCAATGTTTAGCATTAATCCGACATCCCCGATGCCACTGACTCCAAGGGATGATTCGAAAATCGCCGAATCGTATTTTCTGAAATCTGTTCTCTCCACGGTTTCATCGGAGATTTTGCATATTGGGTTTGCAATCTTGTACGCCAGGTCAATGGTGTCCTTGATGTTTGCGGGGGTTATTGAAATGTTTTTTTTCAAGACGATTTCACGCCTATCCTCGTATAGCAATGCCCCTAGGCTGGAGAGTATCAGCGGGTTTTCATCTATCAGTATTTCCTTAAGCATGAAGACTGAAGTGGTTTTTCCCTTGACTCCTGTCACTTCTATTTTTTTGATGCCCTCTCCCCAATCGTTTAAAAGGTCTTTGACGATTTCATGGTGAGTCTGGAAAGTATAGTTCAGATTCGGGTTATGGGAAGTGATTTCGTCATGGCTCAACGGAAGGTGGATTGGATAGATAACGTTCATGTCTCCCTTGAAGTCCTTAAGGTCTTCCAGCTCTATCAACTCCACATTATAAATCACAAGCATCTTGTGGTCGATGTCATCCAGGGTATTGTAGATGTCATATGCCAATACGTTTCTTCCTTTCTTGGCCAGGCTGATGGCTATCTTCACTCCGCCATGGGTCAGGTCAATTACCAGATTATTCATTATTGCACCGTGGATTAGTGTTCAATCCGCCTTCTTTCAGCTTGTCCTTAACTTTTTCATAGAAGTATTTGGTTGATGTTCTTATGAAGTAAGCGTCCTTTTCATACTTTTTGAATTTGATCTCTTCCTCGTATTTTGCCTCTTCGTTGATTTGACCATCCATTACGAACACTGCGGTTTTTCCTTTCTTAAGCAGCTTGACTGTGATTTCACTATTGTCTGACACTACAAATGGTCTTGCTCCAAGTTTATATGGACAAATAGGGATTATGATGAATCCTCCCACTTTAGGGTCAACGATTGGGCCGCCCGCTGACATCGAATAGGCGGTGGAACCGCTTGGAGTGGATATTATCAGTCCGTCAGCCCTGACCTCTTCAATTATTTCACCGTCAACCTGGATTTCGAAATGCTGCATTTTGGCAGGCTTGTCAGTCATCACCACGACCTCATTCATTGCGGTGAAGTGATTGTTCTCGTGTGAAACCACGAGACGGGTTCTTTTTTCCTTGTAATAGTTTGCCTTCAGGATTTCATCCAATGCCTCGAAAGTGTCTTTGGCTTCGATTTCAGTCAAGAACCCTACTGTTCCCATATTTATTCCGAATATTGGGATTTCAGGTTTCATCTTGCTTTGTGCTCTTAGAAGGGTTCCGTCTCCTCCGAGGATGATTGCCATGTCGCAGTCAAAGTCGAATACCGGCTCGGCCAGCTGCTTGTAGTTGATGTTGAAGTTGATGTCATCCAGCGGTTCTGAGATTTCAGGGTAATTGTCCTGTATTTCCTTGATGATATTGTTTAATTCAGGGTTTTCCTTCAGTTCTGTTAGCTTATGGGCCAGCCTGTGCTCTATGGTTACTTCACGGCCGTTGGTTAGAAGGTAATCGATGATTTTTGCCGAGAAGAGTATTGGTCTTGTCTGGTCTATCCTTGAAACCACACCCACTTTTCCGATGAAGTCGGTTTGATTGTCATTTAATATGTCAATCATTTGCTTGTGCATGATTTCATTGTTTGCGGCCACGACGATTGTTTTTTCATAGATGCTCAGATTATTGTTGAGCTTTTGACCGTACTTGTCGGTTATTATGCATCCTGCCTCTTCAAGTATGAGCTTTGATGCAGCAATGTCTATTATTCTGCTTCCCCTCAAGTCGAGAAATGCATCATACCTTCCGCTTGCAACGTATGACAGTTCCAGAACCACGCTTCCCAGCACTCTCATTCTTCGAGCGGTGTCAACCAGTTTTGACGCTTCTGAAGTTCCGCTTTTGGTGAATCCTCCAAGTGTCATATCACTGATGTTGATGATGTCGCTTGGAACCACTTCCTCATTGTTCAGCCAGCATCCTTTTCCTTTTTCAGCTTCAAAGAAGTTACCGTTGGCGAAATTGCTTATGAATCCGAGTTCAACATCGTTCAGTGTTGACAGTTTTCCGGGATTCACGTTTGCGACTGCTATTGAAATTCCGTATGCAGGGATTTCCTTGATTGCATTGTTTGTGCCGTCAACTGGATCTATCAGGAATATGAATTTTGGTGTTTCCTCTTCGGTTAGATCGGTTCTTCTTAACTCTTGGGTTAGGTTGATGCTTCTTTTTGTTCCTTTACCAAGCTTCAATTCTCCAATCTCTTCACTTATGATGTATGATAGTACCGGCGCGTTTTTTAGGATGTTGATAATTTTGTCTTCTGCAATAATGTCAATTAATGATGTCGGTGTTCCGTCTGCACCTATCTTTACTTTTTCGCCGGATTCCGGTTTTCCAACGTATGGCCGAATGGCTCTACCCACTTCTCTAATGATTTCGTATGATAAGTCTGTTGCTACTTGTTTGTCACGGGCATTCATGTTTATTCCTCAATAATATTATCATTCAGATAAACTACTGACGCTATGGCTGATGCAATGTTTTCAACTGTTGCTGTTGCGTATTCGATGATTAGGTCTTGGATTTCAACGTTCCGCTTTTCCATCATGTATTTAACCATCTTTTCAGCTTCGTCAATTAGTTCATCCGGGTCTTTGTTGGTTCCGCATGCTTCAACGGCACAACCTAATTCTTTTCCAATAGCCACTCCCACCACTGCGGTGATTTGGTCTCCTGGATTGTCGGAGGTGATTTCTGATAAAACGCAATTTACCATGGCTCCTGCCTTAAGTTTTGGCAATGTTTCTATTTCAGTTTCGCCTGCAAGCATGCTTGAGACTTTGATAAGGTTCACATCGCCAATTCCAGCATCGCTTAAGGCATTGTCGAATGCATTCAATTTTGTGGGGCCCTCGTCCGTTCCAGATACTATAGCTATTTTCATATTATTGCTCATGTTCAATGTTATGTTTTTTAAAATTTAAATAATTTAAAGTATAAATAAAATTTAGGTGTGCCTTATGATTTTCAATAAATATATTTCAATATTCATTTCAGCTTGTCTGTTCATGCTTTTGATGCTTATCGTATCTTCAATAATTGCAATGTTCGGCGCAATCCCTTATATCGGATTGGTGTTTGTTGTAATATTCTATTTCGTTGCAAGGCTATTCTATGCTTATCTTAGAAACGATGACTACTACAAAAACAATCGAAATCACACAAGTGACATGAAAGGCGAAAGCTACATTACCAAAGGAGAACGTGACACCAAAAAAATATTCATTGTTGTATGGGTATTGGTCATACTGGTTCTTGCGGCAGTTTCCTTATGGCTATACTCATATAACAAGGGATTAAGATTGATGTAGCTGATTGGATATCAAAAATGATTAATTCATTGAACGAATGATTTAAATAAAATGGAAATGATAGTTATTAATAATCTATAATATTCCTTATTATATGATTAAAAACCGGTTTTTAAATAAAATGGAGGAAAATTAATGTCAACAAAAGTTGTAGAAATTAAAACATTAAAAGTTGGTAAATATATTGTTTTAGGAGGAGAAGCTTGTAAAATCATCAGCTACACTACTTCATCCCCTGGTAAACACGGAGCTGCTAAAGCAAGAATTGAAGCAGTCGGTATATTCGATAATCAAAAAAGAAGTTTAGTAAAACCTGTAGATAACAAAGTGGATATTCCTATCATCGACAAAAGATTAGGACAAGTAATATCCATCCAAGGTGACAATGTTCAAATCATGGACATGGAAAACTATGACACCATTGACTTACAAATGCCTGAAGACTTAAAAGATGAAATCACTGAAGGCAGAGAAGTCGAATACATTGTCGCAATGGGAAATATGAAAATAATGAGAACTAGAGGATCATAAGTTCTCTTTTTTTTATTTTTCCTTTTTTTTTATCAGATAAATTATGCTTTTAAATACTTATGAACCATGGAAATTCGCATTTTCTCGCGAAAATGATGAAATAATAGAGAATTCATACGGGATAATTGGTGTTCCGTTTGACAGCACCACTTCTTATCATTCAGGTTCACGTCTAGGGCCGATTGTTGTGCGTGAGGCATCATTCGGTTTTGAAAAATACAATACTGTTTTTAACAAGGACCTTACCACTAACTTTTACGATTTCGGCGATGTCAACGTGATTCCAGGCAACTGTGAAAAGACCTGCCGCATCATTGAGGATACCGTGAACGAAATGCTTGATTTGAAAGTTAGGCCGATAATCATCGGAGGGGAGCATTCAGCTTCAATCGGTGCAATCAAGGCATTGGCTGAAAGGCATGAAAGGCTGACCGTTGTGCATCTTGACGCTCACAGGGACCTTGCATTCGAGTTCATCGGAGAGAAGTACTCACATGCCACAGTCATGAGAAGGGCTCATGAGATGGGCGCCAACCTTGTGCAGATTGGAATCAGGTCATCTTCAAAGGATGAGGAGGACTATGTAAAGTCCACTTATAATATACAGACATTCAAGAACAGGGATGTTCACAAGCACATGGATGCCATCGAGTATTACCTGACCAATATCGACGGTCCGATTTACGTTTCAATAGACATGGATGTGGTCAATCCTGCCATAGCGCCTAGTGTGGGCAATCCGACACCTGGAGGACTCTTTGTTCATGAGCTTGAAACAATTCTTGAAAACTTGTGTCATAAAAACATTGTGGGTTTGGATGTTGTCGAAACCGCAAGCAACAAGCTCGGCGACCATACCGCTGTCGTTGCGGCAAAGATAATTTATGACTTTTTAACTTTGATAGATTAAAATTGCTCCATCAACAGAAAATCTTTTTTCAATTTTATTCAATTACTCATTTTTCAATACTTTTTTTTAAACAGTACTTGTTTATTCATTATTAATTTAAAAGTGTTTGACATAATTTTAATGATAGTTAAATTTAATAGTAATTTTTAAAAGATATAATAATATCTGACGAAATTTCATGATTTCGTAGAGGTGTTATATGTTGGACAATTTTTTTAAATTTAAGGAAAATGGAACTGATTTTAAAACTGAAATAATCGCAGGTATCACCACATTCCTTGCTATGGCTTACATTCTAGGTGTAAACCCGGTCATTTTGGGTGATGGTGGAATGCCTGTCACCGGAGTATTCTTTGCAACCGCTGTTGCATCCGGTGTTGCTAGTATAATTATGGGGCTAGTTGCTAAATACCCAGTCGGATTAGCTCCAGGTATGGGACTGAATGCATTGTTTACATATACAATCATTCTAGGAATGGGAAACACTTGGGAAACTGCACTTGCAGCAGTATTCATCTCAAGCATAATCTTTTTAATAATCACCATTTCAGGATTAAGGGAAGCCATATTAAATGCCATTCCTCTTGACTTGAAATTGGGTATAGGTGCGGCAATCGGATTCTTCCTGGCATTCCTGGGTCTTAAGGGTGCAGGAATCATTGTTGCTGATCCATCAACTTTCGTTTCAATGGGAGCACTTACAACCGCCCCTCCACTTCTTGCAATGATCGGTATCATCATCACATTGATACTGTATGTTAGAAAGGTGCCAGCGGCAGTATTCCTCGGATTAGTAATCACCGCAATTCTTGGTGTAATATTCACCGCAGTGGGATACGGTGCAGGAGACATGCTGATGCCAGCGGTTCCGGCACAATTCATAACCACCAGTTTTGACTTGTCACTGGTTGCAGGATTTACAAAAGGATTCGGACAACTGTTCTCAAACATTCCAAACCTGATAATGATGCTGTTCTCACTTGTATTCGTAACATTCTTCGATACAACAGGAACATTGATGGCTTTAGGTAGGCAATGTGGTTTCATTGACGAAGAAGGTCAAGCTGTTGGAATTGAAAACGCATTCCTCGCTGATGCTGTCGGTGGTATTGTGGGTGCAATATTCGGTACAAGTACTGTAACCGCTTATGTTGAAAGCGCAGCAGGTATCGGTATCGGCGGTAAAACCGGATTGACCGCAGTGGTCACAGGTATCCTATTCATATTGTCAATATTCTTCGCACCATTAGTGCTTAGTTTATTCACTTCTCCAGTGACTTGTGCTGCATTAGTGATTGTCGGTGTATTGATGATTACTCAATTGAAAGATGTTGAATGGGATAACATAATCGTAGCCGCTTCAGTGTTCATGACCATTATCATGATGATTTTAACCTACTCCATTTCATTAGGTATCGCTTGGGGATTCGTTGTTTACGCAGTCGCAAGCCTGGCAAGCGGAAAAGCAAAAGAGTTAGGTTGGGGTATCTGGCTGATGGTTATAATATTTATAATATACCTGTTCTTCGGACTATAGGCTCATAACAATGAGTCTAACTTTTTTTATTTTTTAAAATCAATCCTTATAATCTTTTTCTACCTTATCAAGATAATATTTTCCCTTATCAGTGATGCTGTAGAAACGGTATCGTTTGTCTTCCTCATTAAGACATTCCACAAGCTCCGCTTCCTTCAGTGTTTTGAGATACTTGGAGACATGATTGCTGTTGTCGTCAATGTCCTTGCTTATTTTTGAAGGAATCTTATCCTCTTTTTCAAGTGATTTAAGCACTTTAATCCTTTTTTTGGAGCGGGCTAGAAGTGAAACGATACTCATGTCATCTTTTTGGATCATAGTTAAGAATTTTGATTTTTGCTATTTAATAGATATGTATATGATATTAGCATGCTAATAGCAATGTTTATATTATGTGTGTAATAAATTAATTATTACACGATATGGAGGTTAATTATGGATAAGAAAATTATTACTTTGATGGCTGTATTTGCAGTAGTTATCTCAATAGCTAGTGTATATGCAGTTGAAACTACAAACCATGATTTTGATGGTTTATTTAAAATGGATGTGCCTGTAGATGAAAACTTAACTAATCCTGTTGAAGATGGACAATATGCTCCAAATTTATGTGCTAATGCGGAATATTCTGGAGAAAACATTAGTATATTTTATTATAATGAATCAAGCATGTCTGCTGACTTCAAAGCAGATAATCTCACTGATTATTTGCCACAAATGTTAAAATCTAATTCAGTATATATGAATGAACCATCAATTGATGGAAATTTATATATTTGGAATAATACTTCTGGAGGATCTTCAAATGGCGCTTATCTTGTAGGTATTCCTTCAGAGGATGCTAGTGAAATGGTATGTGTGGAAGGAAATAACTTAGACGATTTGAAAACTTTCACAAACTCTGTACAGTTTTAAAATTTCATTGAATAAACTTAGAGAAGATATTTATGGCTGAATCAAAAGTTTTTAAATTACCTGAGGGTATTGATGCAAGTTCAATAGGTAAAGAAGTTGAAAATTTTTTAAGAAGTGTTAAAAACTTAACTACTGAGGGTACCAAAACTCCAGATGGTTACTTTGTTCAAGCAAAAGAACAAGAAGGATCCGGTTGGAAACAGCTTGCAGGTATGACTATGGCAATTCAAGTGCAAATAGTTGAAATTAGTGATACTGTTACTGTAAATATAGGAAACGGTAAATGGGCTGATAAAATTGGTGCTGGTGCCGTTGGTGTGGTTTTATTCGCTCCTCTTGCAGTAACCGCTGCAGTGGGTGCATATAATCAAAAAAAATTGCCTAGCGAAATATTTGAACATATTGAGAAATATCTTTTAGGTGGCGGAAATAAAGTAATGATGAATTCATTTGGAGGAGGTTCTGCCACAGGAGATGAAGTAATATGTCCTAATTGTAATTCAGTAAATAAGAAAAATACTAAATTCTGTGGAAATTGTGGTTCATCATTGACATCTACATGTCCGAATTGTGGCGCCAATGTGGCTCTTGATACAAAATTTTGCAGTGAATGTGGAAGTCCTATGAAGGAACCTGATAAAATTTGTCCGGGATGTGGTGCTTCAGTTGCTGCAGATATGAAATTCTGTGGTGAATGTGGAACAAAAATGGAATAAATTACAATACAAGCAAGTAATATAATTTTTACATTGTAGAGTCCATAAAACTCAAATATGAATATTATAATATTCATTTTAGTATAGATATTTCAGTGATGGTTTCTACATGTTTTTTTTTATTTTTTTCTCATTTTATTATTTTTAACACATAGCAATACCATTAAATATCATCAAAATATATAATTATAATATTAACTAAAAAATGGAGCATATTGTTATGAATAAAAGAACTATTGAGCTTTCAGGCCATATTATTGACTCATTGACCTTAACAAAGACAATGGGCATTATTATGGATAAAGGCGGAGAATTTGATATACTGGAAATCGATGTTGGACGTAAAAAGTCAGATGTAAGTCATGCGAAAATAGAAGTTTCAGCGGATTCTCCCGAATTGCTAGAATCCATCCTGGATGAGCTGTCCGTGCTTGGAGCATCCATCGATGAGATTAAGGAAGTCAATCTTGTTGCAGCAGTTAAGGACAAGGTGGCTCCTGAAGGCTTCTACTCATCATCCAACCATACAACCCACATATTCTATGGTGGAAACTGGATTCCAGTCGAGGAAATCGAAATGGATTGTCTTGTGGTTGTCGATGAGGAAGAAAAAAGGGCTTTTGTAAAGCCAATAGCCAATATTAAGGCTGGAGACAAGATTGTTGTCGGCCTTGATGGTGTAAGAGTCACACCACCTCACCGTTCAAGGGATGAGCAACAGGTCTTCGAGTTCATGAACAGTGAAGTTTCCTCTGAAAAGCCTTTGATGAACCTTATCAACGGCATTGCAGAAGAGATGAAGGAAATCAAGGCTAAAGGCGGTAAGATTGGTATTGTCGGAGGCCCGGCTATTGTTCACACAGGTTCAGGCAAGTACCTGGCGGAGCTTGTCAAGGAAGGTTACATTGATGTCATCATGGCAGGTAACGCTTTGGCAACTCACGATATCGAGTCCAATCTTTTCGGAACCTCCCTGGGTATCGAGGTTGAGACAGGTAAGATTGTCGCCCACGGCCACACTCACCACATGAGGGCCATAAACAGGATCAACAATTCCGGCTCCATTAAAAAGGCGGTTGAGGACGGCACACTGACTGGTGGTATCATGTATGAGTGCATCAGGAATGATGTTCCATATGTGTTGGCGGGCTCCATTCGTGACGATGGCCCATTGCCTGATGTCATAACCGACACTGTCGAGGCGCAAAAGCTTATGAGACATTACGCTCAGGAAGTCGACATGGTTATCATGATTGCCACTATGCTTCATTCAATCGCAACTGGTAACCTGCTGCCTTCAAGGGTTAAAAGTATCTGCGTGGATATCAACCCGTCAACAGTGACCAAGCTGTCTGACAGGGGAAGTGCTCAGGTGGTCGGTATCGTAACTGACATAGGCACATTCCTGCCATTGCTTTATAATGCGTTGCATGAGGATTAGAAAATGAAATTCACCGCTTATATTCTGGATGTTTTAACAGATTCCGTTTATCCTGCAAGAGTGACAATCGCCGATGGGGTGTTCAAGGAGATTGTTCCGATCCACATCACTGAAGAGACTAAGATCGATGTTGATGGCGTGTTGCTTCCGGGTTTTATAGATGCCCATATTCATATTGAAAGCAGCATGATGACTCCTGCACAGTTTGCAAAGATTGCAGTGAGGCATGGTACCACTTCCGTTGTATGCGATCCTCATGAAATCGCCAATGTTAGGGGAATTGCTGGTATTGAGTTCATGATTGACAATGCTTCCACAGTTCCGTTCAATTTTTATTTTGCGGCGCCTTCATGTGTGCCTGCAACCTCTTTTGAAACTTCCGGTGCAATATTGGATCATGATGATATTGAATATTTGCTTCAAAAGCCAGAAATGGTTGCGCTTGCTGAGATGATGAATTTCCCAGGTGTTATAGGTGCGGATGAGGAAGTTTTAAGAAAGTTGAAAATTGCAAGAAAGTATGACAAGCCTATTGACGGTCATGCTCCCCTGGTTTCCGGAAGAGATTTGGATAAATATATAGAACAGGGTATAGTCACTGACCATGAATGCAGCAATTTTCAAGAAGCAATCGAGAAAAAGCAGAAAGGCATGAAGATAATGGTTCGTGACGGGTCATCTGCTAAAAATATGGAAGGTCTATTTGATTTTTCGGCACGTATTGAACATTACAAAAATCAGGATAATTTCGGAATCATCCCCAACGAGGTGCTGTCAAGAAGACTTCACTCACCGATATTCGATTTCATAGTGAGTGACGACAAGAATCCTAAGGACTTGATCAAGGGTCATTTAAACGAATCGGTTAAAAAGGCAGTGGACTTGGGAATAGATCTGATTAAAGCCATTGAAATGGTGACAGTCAACCCGGCAGTCCATTATGGTATTGAAGGAGGTGCAATTGTCACAGGCGCAAAGGCAGACTTCATCATAGTTGATAATCTGCATGACTTGAACGTTTTGAAAACATACATTTCAGGAGAATGCGTTTTCGATGGTGAAGAGGTGCTGTTTGACATTGAGGAGGTTGAAGTTGGAAACTCAATGGATGTGGACAAGAAATCCCCACAGGACTTTGACATTTGTTATGATGGTGATGAATGCGAAGTCAACGTCATCAAATGCTATAACGGTGACCTGCTGACTAAAAAAACAACTGCAACACTGAAAACAAAAGACGGCATCGTCCAACCGGACATCATAGAGGATGTGCTGAAGATAGCAGTTGTTGAACGTTACGGTGGAAACACAATTACAAACGCCTTCATTAAAGGATTTGGACTTAAAAAAGGAGCTATCGCATCATCAGTTGCCCATGATTCCCACAATATCATAGTCGTAGGATATTCATCAGAAATGATGGCAGAAGCAGTCAATACGATTATTGATAATGGTGGAGGAATAGCTGTTGTAAGTGAAGACTTCTCAGACTCATTGTCCCTTCCGATTGCAGGATTGATGAGCAATGAGGATGCATTCGACATAGCTGAAAAATTATTCACCCTGCAGAAAATGGCATTTGCCCTTGGATGTAAGCTGGATGCTCCGTTCATGACAATGGCATTCATGGCTTTATTGGTCATTCCATCAATCAAGATTTCAGACAAGGGCTTGTTTGACGGGGACAACTTTGAATTCATGGATGTTATAAGAAATTAGGGTTCGTACCCTTTTTTCATCAATTCTTTTTTTATTTCATTCATTGCTTTTATATCTTCTTTTCTGCCGACTTTCAAAACAACCCGTCTGGCTTCCTTAAATTGCTTTAAGTATTCCTCTTTTTTGTCACTGTCTGCCTTGTCAAAGCGTGTCAAATTGTCCATTCAGTGCCTTGGTTTTTCTATTGATGGTCAATTCACTCACCCTTGATTTGATGACTATGGCCTCATCTTTCTTTTTAATCGGGTCGCTTTGCTTTATCGCCTCTGTCAGGCTGATGACTTCACACTTAAAATAGGCTTCAATACTTTTTAAAGAGTAATCCTCGTTGAATGAATCCTGAGGCAATTTTCCGATAATTGGGGTGGTGAAGAGCTCTGGGTCGTGGGTGATGTTGACTGTGAACTCCCGTTCCCTCATGATGTTTTCCAATGTGCGGCTTCCCTTGAAAATCCTGTTGATTATTTTGTCATTGCCTGCACAGATAACTCCTATTGGTGCGGCATTTTTACTGCCGTCATCATTTCTTGTAGTTATTATGGTCTCGTATTGTCTGCCTTTTTCCATTCCAATTAGAGATAGGTCTATTTTCATTTGAATCAATTATTTGATTAATTTTAAAAAACCTTTTTATATCTTAATTAACAATATATTAATTATAATATTTAATTTTAAGGAGTTTAAGCTTATGAAATATAAGATGTATGATGAAATGATGGAGCAACCCGAATCACTTAGGAAAACTTTTGAAAGTGAATTTTCCACTATGCAGGAAGTTTCAAAATTAGTTGAAAACACTAACAAAGTCTATTTAATCGGTTGTGGAAGTTCAATTTCAACTTGTTACAGTGTAAGGGACGCAATAAGAATGTCCAGTACCAACATTGACATTGAAGTTTATACCGGCTATGAATTCTACTACAATAAGAGATTGGTTGAAAATGAAAACTCAATAGCCATTTTCACCTCACAGTCCGGTGAAACCGCCGACACTCTCGCTTCACTCAGAAGGGCGAATGAATTTAATATACATACCGTTTCTATTTCCAATGAACCTGAAAGTTCAATGATTAAAGAAGCTGAAACTCCAATTGTAACCAGGTGCGAAACAGAAACAGCCATTCTTGGAACAAAAACCTACATCACACAATTGGCATGCCTATATCAAATATTGTTTGCGGCATCTGACTATGAAGCGAAAGATGAGCTTTTAAGGCAATTGTCTGAAATGCCGGATATTATTGAAGAATTGCTTAAAAGCACTGAATATGAGAATAAACTCTTGGCTCAGGATTTCGGGAAAGAGGATATATTCTACTGTCTTGGAAGTGGTCCTAACTTTGGACTTGCCTATAAATTGGCGATGACCATGCTTATGGAAGGAGCAATCAAGCATGCTTGTCCTGAATATTCCGCAGAATTCAGGCACGGTCTTATTGAAAGGGCTGAGAAGGGAGTTCCAATAATATTTTTAAAATCAGAATTCGAGTCTGATGAGATAACTCAAAAGGCCATTGACTTTTCAGAGAACCTGGAATTGAGGTCAATCATTTATGAATTGAAGGATTACGCTGATGTCGATAAGCTGTTATCTCCATTCGTCTTTGTGATTCCTCTTGAATGGTTCGTATACTACTTGGCACATTACAACGGCGAGGATCCGGGTGCAACAAGACACATCGGTAAGGTCAGGTACTAGTTTTAATTTAAAAAAAGAAATTGAAATGTAGAATGCTTATTCTACATTTACTTTATGTTTTGGTATGATTAGTTTTGGAATGGTTATGATAACTATTCCGTTGGTGAATTTTGCAGTGATTTTTTCAAGGTCAATGCTGGTTTCAAATCTTACTGTTTTTACACATCTGCCGCTTTTTAATGCTGACACGATTGTTTCAGCGGTTTCGTCTTCTTCGAATTCTTCAATGTATGGTTTGAAGGTGGTTTCAATGGTTATGTCATTGTCGCCTGCTTCGATTAACACGTCGTCTTTGGTAACGCCTGGGACTGCCGCTTTGATGTAGTAGATGTCTTTGGTTTCTATAAGATCGATGTCTAATGTTTGAATAGTTGATTTTTTATAGTTTGCGTATTTTTCATCAGCGTTTTTCTGCATGTTTTTAATGTATTCTTTGAAATCGTCTATACTGGTGTATAGGTCGTTGATTACATTGTCAGCAATGTTTTTGCCTTTTTCTTTTTTGTCTTCAAATTTTTCATCAAAGGTTTCTTTTTTATCATCGAAGCCGTCTTTTGCTTCATTAACTTTTTCATCAAATTCTTCTTTTTTATCTGCTACTTTTGCTTCAATGGTTTCTTTGTCTACCATATTTTTCACGCTCCTTATTGATGAATTATGTTATAAGTATGTATTAGTTACATTTTGTTTGTATTTAAAGTTTTCTATTTTTATAACTTAAAGTTATTTAAAAAATAATTCCGTTATTCTTTGATTTTCATCTGAAATATTGTTTATTTTGCAAATGTGAGGTATTGTTTAATTAATATTGATAATTAAGATTTATGAAAGTTGGTTTCAATAAAAATTAAATTTTAATTGGATTTTAATATTTTTAACTGGGGGTGACTATTCAATTTATGCACAATTGTCTTTCAGATTTAAGTGATGCTTTAAATTGGTTTTTGAATTTGAAATTAATTATTTGGCGGTGATTAAATGGGGAAGTGATGTTCAATCATTGGATTTTAGTGACCAGATTCTTGATCTTTTCGCAAAATTTAATGATAATGATTAAATAATTCCATGCAGGCAAATGCCTTAAAAAAAGAAATAAAGTTAAAAAATAAAATTAATTATCTTTTAACAGTGAGTTTATTTGATATTGTTAAACCTTTGCATGTAGTTTTAATGGTGTATTTTCCAACCTTTAATTTTTTAGGCAATTTAAATGTAGCAATGCCCTTCTTGTTAGTTTTAGCAGTATAGGTTTTGCCGTTTAATTTGATTTTCACTTTTTGTTTGGATTGAGCCTTACCTTTACTGTTTAAAACTTTTACAGTGAATTTTTTTGATTTTTTGTATTTTTTGGAAACGTTTTTAGTAATGATGGATTTTTTAACTACAATCTTATTTTTAACTGAAACTTTACCGTAGGTTGATGTAACATAATGTGTTCCAGGTTTCAATTTTATTTTTAAAACTGCAACGCCATTGCTGCCTATGTTCGCAGTGTATTTTTTATTATTTATTGTGAACACTACCTTGCCATTTGTTACGGCTTTTCCACCGGACAGTACTGTAACTTTAAAGGTGGTTGTTTTGTCATAATAGGTTTTTAAGTTGGAACTTTTTATTGAATCTTGAACTACTGCTGTTTCAGAAGGTTTGGTGTCAGTATTCTTATTTTTGCCGGTAATCCAATTATAGATTTTGTCAATAATGGAACCGGTTTCGGAATCCTTTTTACCGATAATCTTGCTCCAGTCAAAGCTACTGTTTTTGTCATCATTTTGATCCTTGTTGGAAGTGGCGTTTTTACCAATGATGCTAGTCCAATTTAAATTGTTTAACCATGATGTTAAGTTAAAGTTTTTCAATGCTGAAGTTAAATTGGAATCAAGCAATGATGCAATGTCAGTGAGATTATATTTAAATGGGCTGGTTTTGTTTAGACTGTCAATTAATGCATCAATACTGTCTTTTAAAACATCGGTCCAATTTAAATTCTTGATAAGTGATGTTAAATTGAAGTGTAGTAATGCAT
>NZ_CACYJE010000042.1 GCF_902774605.1 uncultured Methanobrevibacter sp. | reverse complement strand
CGCCGGTCGTCACGGCCGTGGCTGGATCATTGCCGCTTCGGTCATGCCGCGTTATAATTGCAACAGCACGGCGGACAAAGCACAAGCGCCGAAACTGTGATTTTGGAGGGGGCATCATGGTCCAGCGGAAGGATCTGTTCGAGGGCACCCGCCCGGCCAGGCTCGGGATCGACGGGGAGACCGAAATGCCCATCCTGTACTACAAGGATGCGTGCGCATATTTTTACTTCACGGCGGACGCCGAGGCGGTGCAAAAGCGCCTGCCCTCGGACAATCCGCACGTCATCAAGGTGTCGCCCACGCGCTGCATGGTCGCACTGGCGACGTATAACTACATCCACGCGTCGGTCGGCAGCTATGGCGAGACGGTCATGGTCGTCATCTGCACAATCAGGACAACCGCAGATACTTATTTCAATATCATCATCGTCATGATCATGACAATCACAGTCGGGGTCAGAGCATGTGTCTTTTAATTCATGTTCATGATGAGGCTCATCCTCATCATGACAACCACAATCAGGATCACTACAAGAATCCACTTCCTCATGCTCATGACTATGCTCATGCTCATGACTATGCTCATGCTCATGACTATGCTCATGATGATGCTCATGCTCATGACTATGCTCATGATGATGCTCATGCTCATCATGACAACCACAATCAGGATCACTACAAGAATCCTCTTCATGATGGTGATGATCGTGATCATGGTCATCTGCACAGTCAGGACAGCCGCAAATGCTTATGTCAACATCCTCATTGTAGTCTATTTCCTCTCGATGGTCATATACACTTAAATCTGAATTTTCTTGATAGTCTCTTAATAACTGCTTATCGTAATGATTAGAATCTGTACAGTGAATATCTTCACATTCTGGGTCAAAACAGATGTAGTTATAATGTTCTGGTTTGCGGCAGTTTTCATCTGCACAATCTGCATCATAACATCTATTCTCCACCATAGTATCACCAATTAAAAATTATTCTAATATATGCTCTAATCCTACTTTGTAAATCATTTCAATGTGCAGGTCGGTTAGTGAGTATCTTGCCATTTTACCTTCTTTCTGGTATTTGACAAGATTGTTTGCACGCAATATCCTTAATTGATTTGAAACTGTTGTCTGGTTCAAGTCTAATGCATCGCAAATGTCGCATACACATAAGTCTTCGACTGCAAGTAGGGAAATAATTTTTAATCTTGTTGGGTTTCCGAATATTTTGAAGAATTCAGATAGCTCAGCATATTCTTCTTCTGATGGCATGCGTCCTTTCACTCTTTCAACTGCATCTTCATGAGAGTTGAATACTTCGCATACCCCTTCATCGTTGTTTTCAAGATTATTATTTTCCATAGTAATCACATATATTATATATTTACATATTATGATATGTTTATGTATTTAAAAGTTTTCATATCATGATATTATGATATGTTAATTTGAAAAAAATAATATGCACAACACCAATCCCGAGAATCTTTTCACCGTAAAATGCCAAAACACATATAAAATAACATTTTAGGCCCAAAATCATCAACTATAATATGCCATTAACAATTTTTGCTGCAGATTCAACCATTTTTGGACAAAACTCTTTAAACAAATCATTATCTCGGGCAAATTGAACGCCTTCAGGAGTGCTGATATCACATTCAAGCAAATCACGACAGATTATTGATCCGTTTTCGTTTTTGAATTCATCCAAAAACTTTTCACAAACCTCATTGCTCTTGGCCTTATCATCACCATACTTCAATCCCAGTGCCATGAGCGCACCGGTGCAAGCTCCACAGACTTCACCCTTGCGCATTCCGCTTCCAAAACAAGCTCCAATCTTTAAGGCCTGTTCTTTTGAAAGACCATAATCTTCACTGAATGCTGCAAAAACTGCCTGTGAGCACACATAACCGTTTTCAAATAGCTGAACTGCTTCCTCAATAGAATTCATGAATAATTATATTAAAAAAGAGATTAATTAATATATCTAAAATTTAACAATGACTGAAAAAAAAGAAAAAAGTCAATGAATATTATTGACTTTGTGGAATTTACACCAGTAACTGTTTATTACGGAACCGTGAATCCTACACTGACCAATTTCATGACCCGAGTATTTTTCTCATCATTTTTTGGAGGAAAAAGAATATTCCGCCTAAAACCCGCTGCATCAGTAGCCATCGCACGAAGAGCAGGAACAATGATTGCAATAGACACAATTAACAGATTTTTCGCATGGGCCGAAATGCCAATAATAAGCTCAACATATTGGAATGTGATTTATGGAATCAATCCCCAAGAAACACTTCAGGACCATGAAGGTCTCCTAACAATGAGAAACCTGGCAGGAAACATGGCATGGTTTTTGAAAATCAAAGAATTAAGCTTAAAAGAGGGTATTGAACTGCCAACACATGAATAAGAATGGATAGTCAATCAACATCCTTCAATGCTTCAACCATATTCAAATCATTGATCTTATCTGAAAACATCAGATTAACACCAATTGATATTGAAAACGTTATGACTGCAGTCAACAAGATATTTCCCCAAGTCAACGATGGAATATAGTAAAGTGAGTTCCCGGCGGCATTCATCATCAATGTCATGAAGTACAATCCCAACGGCAAGCCCAAAACATAACCGATAGCAGTAAAGATAACATTCTGGGTCAGCAGCAGTTTTCTTAAGACATTTGTCCTAAAACCCAACACTTTCAAGGTTGCAATCTCCCTTTCCATTTCAGTAAATGACAATATGCCCAGATTATACAATACTATGATTGCCAGTGCCCCTGCAACGATTGTCACCACATAAACCATCATCATCACCGCAGAAGTCATCTGGTCCCAGCTTTCCTCCATCTTTCTGATCGTTGTGGTTGACTTGATTGAATCGTAGTTTTCACCGAATTTCTCTTTTGTTAAAATGTTTGTAGGCGTGAAATTCAATCCTTCATCTTCCAATGTATCCGGAGACATTATAAGACCCTGTTGTATCGGTTCTGCATGGATTTGGTCTATTTTGGATGTCACCCACTTGTCATTTCCGACAATATGCCATTTGACCTTATCTCCAATGGCCAAGCCAAACCTGTCGGCCAACTTCTGTGAAATGGAGACATCACCCTCCTCAATTTCAATAGGATTCATGTTGCTGTCAGTGTAGGATATCAAATCCGTGTTGTTTGTAGCTAGAAGCGTGACCGTGTCTTCCTCATCATTTGCCTTAATTTCAATTGACTGCTGCATGATGAAGCTTCCATCAGTCTCGTTTAAAATATAGTACAATTCCAATGGGTTTGCCTCACTGGAAAGCAATAATTTTGACTCATAGTGAGAAATGTCATCATATTCCCATGATTTCAACTCTTCCAAGCTGTCATTCATGCCGAATGCTGCAATCAATAGTGCTACACAACCCATAACTCCCACAATTGTCATGAGTGCCCTGAACTTATTGCTTTTTGCATCCCTTATGTTCCAGCGAATATTGAAGTTCAAGTGTTTCCAGAACCTTGACCTTTCCAGCATCCCTTTTGATGATACATCAGGTGCTTTTGGCCTCATGGTATTTGCGGGATTTTCCTTTGAGATTCTTCTGCATGAGAGATATGTAACCAGTACCGACAATACCACCAGTGATATGGCAATGTATACGAAGCTCATGTCAAAGCCGGGATTCCATGACGGCATGCTATAGCTTACGGTCATTGTCGGATAAAACATTTGTGGAATAATCATTGGTCCGGTTATCAATCCCAAAACCGCTCCTGCAATAACCGGCCAGAAACCGTAGGATATGTAATGCAGGATTATTGTTTTGTCCTTAAATCCAACTGCCTTCAGTATTCCAATCTGTGTTCTCTGGTGTGAAACTATCCGGGTCATTGTTGTCAAAAGCGTCAGGAAGGTTACCAGGATGAAGACTATTGGAAATACGTCTCCAATCATCTTGTGCTGGGCCATCTCATCTGCGAATTTGGAAACACTTAGATGGTCGTTTTGCTTGGTGAATGACAAGTAATCAATGGAATCATCCAATTTTTCCCGGAATTGCTTGTCGGAGATGTTGTACTTAACAAGCAATGTGTCATATTCTATATCTTCAGGATATGCCCTAGCGGATAGGTATGCGAATCCCATCGTGGAAAAATCAGGCGTTAGGGATGACGGCGAGGTTTCAAATACATATTCCGGAGAATATCCTAGTCCCTTGATTTCCTTTTTGATTGTTTGATTGTTGAATTCTAATTTTATTGTATCCCCAACATGGAGATTGCGTGCTTCTGCAAATCGTGTGTCCAGCCATACTCCCGAAGCGTCAGATGCATTGAACTTTTTACCTTCAGTAGTGTAAAATTTGGAAATCGTTCCCTTTTCTATGAAGTGCAATGTAATGTCCGGCTGGTTTTCCATATCCGCCACGGATTGAATGACCGCCTGCCTATCCACATCTGTTGTAAAATCACTTATCTTATCGAATGTGGATTCATCAAAATCAGTATTGTAAACCCATCCGTCTGCAAGGTTTGTTTGGGCGTAAAATTCATTGGATGTTTGTTCCAAACCATAGTATTCTGCATAGATTCCACTGTATGCGAAAATACCTATAAATGCCATTAGGAATATTGCAATGAACTGTGTCCTATTGATTTTAATTTCCCTCAGCATCTTCTTGGACAGTGACATGATTAATATATCTGAAAATTAGAATATAAAAAACCTCTTTTAAATTAAGTGAAGCACCAATTAAATGTACAGTTGCCAAATGTTCCCATAAAATAAACAATGGATTTTGACATTAACATCAACTATCAATCGAATAAAACATTATTAAAAATTGCAGTATACATCAAATCGATTAAAAATAGAAAAAATAATGAATGTTAATATGAATCAATCAATTCCTGAAACAGAGAGACTGTTTCATCAACACTCATTTCGGCACTTTCACTAACCTCCCTAAGATTAGCTTCCCAAAGGGAAATCTTGCCCATAGGAGTGACCAGAAACTTGAACTTATGATTTCTTTTAACCAAATCCGTCTTAAGCAACGGATAGGCATTGAGCAAATCCATATATTTTGACTGTTCTGTAACTTCAACCATATTAATAGTTAAATCTGGCTTGCATTTAAATATTTTGTCACTTATCACGTGTGAATAAGGTTAAATCCTACTCTCCACTTTTAAGTGACTCAACCATATCAAGTCTTTTGATTTTTCGTGAAAACATCAAATTGACAAAAATGGACAATGCAAATGTTATCACGGCAGTCAACAGTAAATTTGAAAGGGTTATTGAAGGCAAGATATAGAATGAATCCCCTGATGATGCCCACATTACATCCAAGATCATATAACCTACTGGTAAGCCCAATATGAAACCGATGGCAGTAAACCACAGGTTCTGTGTCAATAACAGTTTCCTCAAGGCACTGGTCTTGAAACCCAGGACTTTCAATGTTGCGATTTCCCTCTCGATTTCAGTAAATGACAGCAATCCAAGATTGTACAATACTACAATAGCCAAAAGCGCCGCAAAGAATATCAGAATGTATATCAAAAGCCACATTGACTCGGTCATTTCATCCCAACTTGAGGTCATGTCCTTCATTGAGTTGGCCACCTTGACACCGTCATAATCCTTGTCGACATGCTCTGCTGTGATGATGCTTGTTGTAGCGTAGTTCAAGTCCAAATCCTCAAGCTTGTCCGAGGACATTATGAAACCCTGTGAGATCGGGTCTGCATGAATCTTATCTATTTTAGTCTTGACCCACTTATCCGAACCCATAATGTGCCACTTGACCTTGTCGCCGACCTTAACGCCTAGCATATCTGCCATCTTTTGTGAAATTGAAACTTCATCGTCCCTGATTTCAACATGATTGCGGTCATAATCAGTAGGCGTTATCAGCTCAGTATCATTGACAACCAGCAGCGAACCAGACTTTTTGGCATTGTCCGACTCTATTTCAATTGATGATTCCATGATCTTGTCGCCGTTCACATCCTCGGCAACATTGTCTATTTGTGAAACGCTTGCATTATCTTCAACCACCAGTTTTGAATCGTAATGATTGATATCCGAATACTCCCATTCCTTCAAGTCATTCATCCCGTCATACATTCCGAAAGCACATACGAGCAGTGCACTGCAACCGATTACACCAATTATGGTCATCAGTGCACGAGACTTGTTTCTTTTGGCATCACGCCAGTTCCATCGGGCATTGAATGACAATCTCTTCCAGATGCCCAGCTTTTCAACGAATCCTGAAGTGGACACCTTAGGTGTTTTTGGCCTGATGGTGTCTGCCGGCTTTTCATTGGAGATATTCCTTACAGAGTAATATGAAACCGCAAGTGACATCAAAACCATCAATGCCGCCACGTATACAAAGTTCATGCTCCATGCAGGATTCCATGAAGGCATCTTGTATGTTGCGCTCATTGAGGGATAAAACAGCTGAGGTAAGGTCATCGGCCCCAGTATCAATCCTAAAATCGCACCTACCAGCACAAGCCAGAAACCGTAGGACACATAATGAAGTATGATTGAATGGTTTTTAAATCCGCTGGCCTTCAGGATGCCTATTTGTGTTCGCTGATGAGTGATTATTCTTCTCATGGTTGTGAGAAGTATCAGCATTGCAATCAATATGAACACCACTGGGAAAATATCACCCATCATCTTGTGTTGCGCCATTTCCTCTGAAAACTGACCTACACTGACATGCTCTGACCTTTCAACGAATGAACTATAGTATCCTCCCATATGATAGTCCAACAGTTCACTGTAGGTTTCAGGTTCCCCCTCAAACTTGACGTTCAAGACATTGTATGGAACCGTATCCTCAGGAAATGCCTTATATGACATGTATGCAAAACCGATCTTGTTGAAATCAGGTATCACCGAGGAGGATGATGCGTGATAGACATATTCCGGCGAGTATCCTAATCCCCTGATTGTTTTTGTAATCCTGTAGTCTGCAAACTCGAAGGTTATCTTATCGCCGATCCCAAGTCCCTTTGCATCTGCAAAGCTCTTGTCCAGCCACACTCCATTTTCATCATTGATGTCTAATTTTTCACCTTCAATCAGGTAGAATTTGGATATGGTATTGTTTTCAACGAAATGCAGCGTTATGTCGGGGTCGTTTTTAAAGTCCCCCACCGAGTCAACCACCAGTTGCCTTTACATATCGGTCGTTGCGCCTAAAACATCAACCTGATACACGAACAAGTCATTGATATAGTTTGAGTATATCCATCCGTCAGCCAAGTTGGTTTCATCGTAATAGTCATTGACGTTGACTTCCAGGCCTACGGATTCTCCGCCGACACCTGCAAACACAAACACCCCTAGAAATGCCATTAGAAAAATAGATATGAATTGGGCCTTGTGCTTGGAGATGTCTCTCAACATCTTCCTTGCAAGCATCTGCTCACCATTCTAAGTCAGTTACCTTTTTTGGATTTTCATTAACTACAGTACTTTCAATTTGGCCATTTTTAATCCTAATAACCTTATCGGCCGCTTCTGCAAGTATTGCATTGTGAGTCACTATTACAACTGTTGTATTTTTGTTGTTGCTCATGTCCTGAAGCAAATTTAAAATCAGCACGCCTGTTTTTGAATCAAGCGCTCCTGTCGGCTCATCACATAGAAGCATTGTAGGTTGTTTAGCAACAGCACGTGCAATTGATACTCTTTGCTGTTCCCCACCGGACAATTGTGAGGGAAACTGATTTGCATGGTTTTTTAGGCCAACTGAATCAAGAACACTTAACCCATCTATATCCACATCCACAATATCCTTCATTAATTCAACGTTTTCAATTGCGGTCAAGTTTGGGATTAAGTTGTAGAATTGGAAAATGAAACCAACGTTTTTTGCACGATATTCTGTTAGCTGATTATCATTAAATGATTCGACATGATTGCCATTTACAATTATTTGACCGGAAGTTACTGAGTCAAGTCCTCCTAAAAGATTTAGAAGTGTTGACTTTCCTGCTCCTGAAGGTCCGAGAATTACAACAAATTCTCCTTCATCAATTGTAAAGTTTACATCATCCATAGCTTTTAAAATGTGATCTCCCGATTTATACTCCTTAATCACATTTTTAAATTCTATAATTTTACTCATGTACACACCTTCTTCATAATTATTTATATGTTTATATATTCTGATAAATAAAGTATTTATTATTTAGTCAAACCTAAATAATTTTCATTGAAAGATGAAAATGAAAGAATTTTGGAAAACATTCGCATCGGAAGAAAAGATGCAACAGATGAGGAGGTAATTGAAGCTGCTCGACTTGCTGAATGCGATGAATTCGTTCAAAAGCTTCCGGAGAGATATGATACTGTCATTGGCGAAAACGGGAAATTGTTGTCAGGGGGCCAGAGGCAAAGGATTTCAATTGCAAGGGCCTTGCTCAAGGATGCAAATGTCATTCTTTTGGATGAGGCGACATCAACATCAATGAAAATCTCAATACCATTATAATAACCCAATGGGAAATCGGACAGTGTTTTTGTCAAGTCATATATGCTAATGCACAAATCACCCTTTCCAAAATAGACTATCTTGTCATCGCCTACAGCATATGAGTATCTTCCTTCTGCACAATGATTGATTTCCAACAGCCTATGATCAATTTTTTCCTCTACAAAAACCTCATCCACATTGTCAATGGCCAAATCAATATTGGACAGGATGACTCCAGGAAATATCGAATAGGTTTCAAGATTTCCGTATTCCGCATCATCACCCAACTCAAGAACAGTCTTATTGCCCTCATTTTTAATATCAAATGATGAAATTAAAACATCATCAAATAATCGATAGAGATTTTCATTCATAATGCTATTATATAATCAATAGATATAAAACATTTCAAAACATATAATTATATTATAATAAAATATTACAGGAAAAATCCAAATGTCATTTAAAAAAGACGAAATGTTAATAATGCCTGCAGTTGATATAAAAAACGGCAAATGTGTCCAACTTGTACAGGGAGAACCTGGAAGTGAAATGGTTGAGATAGAAAATCCAGAAAAAGTTGCAAAACACTGGGAAGATTTGGGGGCTAAAAACATCCATGTTATCGACCTTGACGGAACAATAAATGGTGTTGCTAGTTTCGACATCATTAAAAAGATTCTCAAAGAGGTTTCCGTACCTATTCAGCTTGGTGGAGGAATCAGAAGTGTTGAATATGCCCGCCAATTATTGGACCTTGACATTGAAAGGCTGATAATCGGAACCATGGGAATACAGAACCCTGAAACAATCACCGAACTGTCCAATGAGTACGGTTCAGACAGGATAATGATTTCACTTGACAGCAAGGACAACAATGTTGTCATCAAGGGATGGCAGGAAAAGATAGACAAGAGTCCCGAAGAGCTGTCACAGGAATTCAAGGACCATGGAGCCGGAAGCATACTATTCACAAACGTTGACGTGGAAGGGCTTTTAGGAGGATTTTACACAGAGCCTGTAGAAAATCTTAAAAAATCTGTTGACTTGCCGATTGTCTATTCAGGCGGAATAACAACAATTGATGACATTAAATTATTGAATGAAAGCGGTGTGGAAGGAGTTGTTATCGGTTCTGCACTTTACACTGACAAGATTGATTTGACTGAAGCTTTAAGATACCAAAAGAGGATAATATAATGAAGATAATGGCGACCGGAACATTCGACATACTCCACCCCGGACACGGAGTTTACCTCGAGGAGTCCAAGAAACTAGGTGGAGAAGATGCCGAGCTTTATGTTGTTGTAGCACGTGATGCAACAGTTGAGAGAAGAAAAAGAGTGCCAATTGTAGGTGAAGACCAACGATTGGAACTTATTAAAATGCTTAAACCCGTAACAGATGCCTTTCTCGGCGATGCAAACGGCGATGTCTTCAAGATCGTGCGTGAAATCGATCCCGACATCATCACCGTGGGGGCAGACCAGAATCACGACATTGACAAGCTGCAGGCGGCAATCGACAAGAGAGGCCTGAAGGCAAAGGCTGTCCGCATTGAAAAGTACCGTGACTGCGAGCTTGACAGCAGCTGCAAGATAATTCGTAAAATACAGAATACTGACTTTAAAGGAAAGATTATGGATCATTGTGAAGATTAGGAGATTATTAAAATGTTTAATGTAGCAATTATAGGAGCAAGCGGATATACTGGTGGAGAACTTTTAAGGATGCTTTTAAACCATCCTGAAGTTGAAGTGACAGACATCACCTCAAGACAATACGATGGAACACCTGCACATAAGATTCATCCGCACATTAGGGATTCAGGACTTGTTTTCAAAAACAAAAGCCCTAGCGAGTTAGATGCAGATGTGGTGTTTACCGCAACACCTCACGGAGCATCAATGAAAATCGTGCCGGAAATACTTGAAACCGGTGCCAAAGTGGTTGACTTAAGCGGAGATTACCGTTACCGTGACACTGCTGTTTATGAGAAATGGTATGGTATGGAACACACCGACAAGGAACATAAAGGTGCATTCGGTCTTCCGGAATTGTATCGTGATGAAATCAAGAAGGCAGACCTTGTTGCAAATCCGGGATGCTTCCCAACCGGTGCAATATTGTCCTCATACCCGCTGGTTAAAAACAATCTGGTTGAAAGAATAATCATCGATTCAAAAACAGGAGTGAGTGGAGCGGGAGTCAATCCATCTGCAACCACACATTACCCGAACATTGCAGACAATGTCAATCCATATAAGATTTCATCCCACAGACACATGTCCGAGATTCAACAGGAGCTTCATGGATTCGATGACGTGAAAGTGTCATTCACCCCACATCTAGTGCCGGTCATACGCGGAATCCAGACAACAAGCCACAGCTTCCTAACTGATGATAACATGGACATCACCCCTGATGAAATCAGAAAACTATACGAAAAAGAATATGGTGATGAATTCTTCATCAAACTGATGGATGAAGGT
The DNA here is from genome assembly GCF_902774605.1 of uncultured Methanobrevibacter sp. Lineage (GTDB taxonomy): Archaea > Methanobacteriota > Methanobacteria > Methanobacteriales > Methanobacteriaceae > Methanocatella. Next base: position 5,198 of record NZ_CACYJE010000042.1, on the reverse strand, counting down.
GAAATTCCTCATTTAAGCAGTGTCCGTGGCTCCAACTTCGTACATATCGGAGGATTTGAAATAGATGAAACAGGTAGAGTTGTGATGCTGTCATGCATTGACAATCTTGTCAAAGGAGCATCAGGACAGGCAATACAGAACATGAACATAATACTTGGAATTGATGAGACATTAGGTTTAAGACACTTCGGATTACATCCCTAGGAGGATGGAACAATGGCTAAAGTAATTATCTATTATTCACAGGGCGGAAAAACCGATTTGATTGCAAGAGTATTGGGCAATCGATTGAATGCTGATTTGGTGAGGATTCATGATTTGAAAAACCGTGAAGGTTTCAAGAATAAATTATTATCATCATTGACATCATTCAGAGAAAGCAAGACAGATATCGTGCCTGCCAACGTTGACTTGACAGGATACGATACAATATACTTTGGAACACCAACATGGTCCGGAAACCCTACACCTGCAATATTGACAATAATCGACAGGTGCGATTTAAGGGCAAAGGACGTCATATTGTTCACTACAATGGACAACAGTCGTGCAGAGGGGACAATAGAAAGGTTGGAGCGTAAAGTCAAGTTGCGTGGGGCCAGAGTGATTGAAAGTTTTGCCATTCCAACCAAGAACAAGACTCCTGAACAATTAGTGAACGATACTGAAACAATGATTGAAATGAAAGATTTGAGAATGTATTAGGTGTGTTTGAAATGACTAAATCCGAATTAAAAATCAAAGCGATTGAAAACGGTACCGTGATTGATCACATTTCCGCCAACAAGGCATTGCACATCCTTAAAATCCTGGGCTTGCCAGATAAGGATACTCATAATGTCACAGTGGCGATGAATGTTGATTCCGGTGAAATCGGAAGAAAGGACATTGTTAAAATTGAGAATCGTGAATTGGACCATGAAGAACTTAATCAAATTGCTTTAATTGCTCCAAAAGCCACAATCAACATTATCAGAGATTTTAAGCCTATCAAAAAGGATAAGATTGTTCTTCCTGAAAAAATAAGTTCAATTATCAAGTGCACTAATCCCAAATGCATTACAAATTATGAAAATGAGCCAATAACACCTGTTTTCAACGTGATTAATAATTATCCTCCAGTTGTCAGGTGTCATTATTGTGAAAAATTAATAAAAACGGAAGATATCGATAAGCAATTCGAATAAATCTTCCATTCTAATTTTTTAAATGGTCCGCTAGCATTTTTGCTAATGCAAGTATTGTGAGTATTGGCGGTTTTCCAGGGGATATCGGCAATACGCTTGCATCACAAACATATAAATTTTCTATTTCTGTTTCTAGGTTGCTGTCAACTATTTTCCCAATTGCAGCGGTTCCTCCAGGATGTGCTCCACGGTACACTGTTGAGCCTATGGTGTTTGGATCCACTCCTGCCTTTTCCAGGATGAATCCTGCAGTGGCTGTTCCTTCTGCAAGGTATCTTATGTCCTGGATGGTGTTAATTTTCACCACTTCACCGTCATCGTCAATGTATCCTTTTGCCTCATCAGGTGTTTTCACCATTATGCTTAAAATGTCATTGTCAGTTACATTGTCATCGGGGATGTTTGCACGTATGAATGATGAGAAGTGGGGTGAGAGCACGAAGTTTTCACCTATCACCAGTCCGGCCATCTGCACCTCGGTGTTGAAGTTGACGTCCTTAAGGTATCCTCCCACTGAGACGAATGGGTCGAAGAATAGTTCACGGCCTGCCTCGGATATTCCGGTGTTTCTTAGGATGAATGTTGAGCCGATTGCTCCTGCTGAGAGGATGACTTTATCCGCTTTGATGATTTGTTCCTGATTGTCCTTGATGTATTTCACTCCGCAGGCAGCATCATTTTCAGTCATTATTTCTGTCGCTTCGGCTTCGGTTATTAATGTTGCTCCTGCTTCGACGGCTTCATCCACGAAGTCCTTTCCTGACCATTTTGCATCAGCTGGACATCCGAAAGCGCATTTTCCACATTGTATGCAGTCCTCTTCCCTGATTGCCTTTGGCATTTTCATTGTGTTCAATCCCAGTTCCTCACCGGCGTCAAGGAATGCCTGGGTTCCTTTTCCTATGTGTGAGTCGTCGAGCTGGTGAACGCCAACCAGTTCCTCAACGTACCTGTAGGCTTCGCTCAAGTCCACTCCATAGTCCAAAAGCTCTTCATCAAGTGCCCTCACCATGTTTGACATTGACACGATTGTTGCCCCGCCGATGCAGGTGGTTGTTAGGAGGTCGACTGTTTCATTGTACTTATCGTAATAGTTAAATGCATCTTTTGATTTTATATAAGGTCCTTTCTCTAAAATGGTTACTGGCAGGTTGTTTTTTGCAAGTTCACGAGCGATTATTGCTCCTCCTGCACCAGTACCTATAATCACATACATTCAATCACCAAAAATTTAATTGTTAACAATTGTTATATTAATCTTGCTATTTAAAATTTGTCATTAATTAAATATATTTAACCCGATTAATAAAATTATGATTTAGGTGTTGAATATGAAAAACAGAATATTGATATTAGCATTGATTTTAATTTTTGCTGTAGGTATCGCATCCGCAGCAGACCTGGACATGAACAGCATCAAGGCACCGGACTCATACAAGGTCAGTGATGACGATGCGCTATACTCCAGCCTTACAGGCTTGGAGATTGCTTTTGAGGAATTCGAATTGGATGATGTCAACGAAACAGATGACGACAATGACGATACTCGTGAAACCCACGATGACAACTCATTTGTAAACAATACAAAGCTAAACTACACCATAGTTCCGGGAGAGACTAGAAACACATTCAATTTCAATGACGAGTTGAATAAAATGTACGGATGCGTTGAATTGGTTGAAATCAACAATCAAAAATACACCGTCATGATTTGGGCAGATCAAGGAAACCCTGACGACATAATCAACAATGCAACAGAATGCTTAGAAAAATTAAACGAAATGAACGATTTCAAACCTCTCGACACTACACAATACGTATAATGCTTAAAAAAGCATTATAATCTTTTTTCTTTTTTTAAATTATCACACAAACAGCCATTAAAAAAACTTTTATTAAACATGCCACCCAATATAAAAATTAGATTAATAGTTAATTGAGTGATAATTATGGAAGAATATATCAGTTTATTCGAAAATATTATTGCAAAAACAAGCCCAAAAGTAGATTACATGGATATCAGATTCGGAATGGGTGACAATACTTCCATATTAATGAAAGATGGAAATGTAGATGAAATTAACACTGGAATGAGTTTAGGAACAAGAATAAGAGTGTTAAAAAATGGAGCTTGGGGTTTTGCATACACAACAGACTTATCAAAAATAAATGAGATAACAGAAACCGCATTAAAATTATCAGATTCACTTAAGGGAGATGTTGAATTAACCGAAAGTGAAATAATAAAGGATAAAGTGGAAGTCGATGTTAAAACACCATTCAAGGACGTGTCCATTGAAGAGAAAAAGGACATCATGAAATCCGCAAATGATGCCGCCACAATCGACAAGGTCAACAGTACCACCATAAGCTATGCCGACAGCGAAGTCAATGAGCTTTTCATGAACAGCGAAGGAAGCGAGATTCAAGTGAAAACCTCCCGCGTCAGAATGGCGCTGAACGCATCAGCAACAGACGGCGAAATAATACAGTTCGGACATGGTAGTCTCGGAGGAGTCAAAGGCTTTGAAATCATCCAAGATGCAGACATCGAAGAGTTCGGAAGAAACATAGGTGAAAAAGCGGTGAGACTTCTTGAGGCCAAGCCTGCACCATCAGGACAGTTCACAGTAATAGCAGACCCGGAATTGACAGGAGTTCTAATCCACGAAGCGCTGGGCCATGCAACCGAAGGAGACCTGATACTGCAGAACGATTCCATTCTTAAAGACAAGATCGGTGAGAAAATTGCCTCAGACATTGTAAACATTTTCGATGACGCAAGCAGGAAAGATGGATTCGGCTACTATCCTTATGACGTTGAGGGAGTTAGGACAAAACCTAACCAGCTCGTCAAGAACGGGGAATTAATCTCACTATTGAATTCAAGGGAAACCTCATCCAAATTGGGAATGAAATCATCAGGAAATGCAAGGTCACTCATTGCAGACCAGCCAATTGTGAGGATGAGCAACACTTATCTGCAGCCTGGAGACAACACATTCGAGGAATTGCTTGAGGACATCCCTAATGGAATGTACCTTAAAGGCTCAAGAGGCGGCCAGGTGGATACCGGAAAAGGTATTTTCCAATTCAACGCTGCTGAAGGATACATGATTGAAAACGGCGAGATAACAACACCCCTAAGGGACGTGTCACTGTCCGGAAACATCCTTGAAACCCTGAAAAACATTGATGCAATCGGCAACGACTTTAAGTTGAGCGTAGGTTTCTGTGGAAAAGGCGGACAGACCGCACCTGTAGGTGATGGAGGACCGCATACAAGAATATTGAATGCACTAGTTGGAGGAATGGGTTAAAATGATCAGTGACAAAGCAGGAGAATACCTAGTCAACCTTTCAAAGGAAGCAGTTAAACATTACTTGGAAACAGGAGAGAAATTGGACAAACCGGAAGACTATCCTATTGAATTGGATGAAAAACTGGGAGTGTTCGTAACATTAAACAAGAACAATAACCTAAGAGGATGCATTGGATATGCAGAACCTGTTGAAACAGCAATTGACGCTACAATAGAAGTTGCAATAGCGGCCGCATTCAATGACCCTAGATTTCCACAATTGAGTGAAAAGGAATATGATGATTTAGAATTTGAAGTCACAGTCCTGACAAAACCTGAAATGATTGTCGTGGCACACCCTGACCAGTACTTTGACGAGATTGAAATCGGCCGTGACGGCCTCATTATACAAAAGGGATATGCCAGAGGATTGCTGCTCCCGCAGGTGGCTGTTGAGAACATGTTCACCATCGAGGATTTCCTCGACCACACATGCATGAAGGCAGGAATCAGTGCGGACAGCTGGATGGATGAAAGCTGTGACGTTTACAAGTTCCAAGGACAAATATTTAAATAAGTGATTAAAATGATGATACCATCTGAAATATCAATTACGTCGAATAAGAAGAGACAATTACTTGTCTCCCCTCTTCTAAGAACCGTACGTGTCCCTTTTAAGACATACGGCTCAAGCATACTTATAAGAATT
>NZ_CACYJE010000041.1 GCF_902774605.1 uncultured Methanobrevibacter sp. | reverse complement strand
ATGAAAAGGGCATAATACACACTGTTAGCACACAGTGCATGCACTATATAATGGACAATATCCCAGACAGGCGGCTGATAGCCCATAATACCCGGAACCGGAGTGAAATCCTTGAGGAGTTCAAGGAAAGCAACGAACCGCTGGTGCTGGTTTCACCGTCGATGGATGAGGGAGTGGACTTGCCGGGGGATATGTGCAGGTTCCAGATAATCTATAAGATACCTTACCCGGATTTGGGAAGCAAGCAGGTCAAGACACGAATTGCCATGGACAGTGAATGGTATGACTACAAGACCAGCCTGAGGCTCGTGCAGACACATGGAAGGGGAATGCGATTTGAGGAGGATTACTGCAAGACATATTTCATCGACAACCGATTAAGGACATATGTTTTATCCAGCAGGTATGTTCCAGATGATTTTAAGGCACTGGTAAGGCGCAAAAGCAATGCTCAGGTTGAAAAGCTTATAATGAATGGTGAGGAGCTTTTAAGCGATGATGATTATGAAAAGGCAGTTTACCATTTCAAGAAACTCATAAGGGACGAGGTTGATGATTGGCGCTTATACATGAACCTGTCAAGGGCTTATCATGAACTGGAATTGTATGAGGATGAGCTGAACACCATACTAATGTATCTCAACAATCATCCTGAGGACTTGAAGCGTTTCCATTACCAGTTGAAGGGATTGGAGGATCGGGGTTACTTTGACATGAATCAGATTTAACTTATAAATAGTATTTGAAATAAAAATACTCTTGATGACCAATCATAAACATTTAAGAACAGTCATTGAGGACATCTATGCCAATGACAATAAGCTGAACGAGAATCTTGTCTTGAAACTGATTAATGAGTTTAGATACTCCAATCTTTATATTGCGGCTCAAAAGGAGAATGGTTCATTGAGCTTCATCACCTATGACTATGAGGATTTGAAGCTCACGGCATTATTCACTGACCCGGATGAGTTTCACAAGTTCCACTCCGAGGAAGAGGTTCAGTTGCTGCAGAATCCCTTCGAGGTATATCAAAACATTCTCAAGACAACTGAAATTGAGGGATACATTTTAAACCCGGCTTCCGAGAAGTACCTCTTCACCAAGGAATTCATACTAACCATTGCAAATATCCCCAGGACCAACTTCTACACTACAGATGCATACACCGGCAGCGAATTATATGACATCTACCGAAATATTGACAATAATGCCTTGGAGGAGTATATATCAAACCCTCAAAACATCGGGGATTATGAGGGGCTTTTCGAGGCATTGTCATCAAGCGACATCCTGGCATTGATGGTGAGTGATTTGGACTTCGATGAGAATGTCATTGACCTCAAGGAGCATGGTCCCGTGGCCGGAATGTACACAGACAAGATCGGTGGAGTCTATGTGACAATATTCTCTTCAACCGATAAGATCAGGCAGGCAAACACTGACAAGCGTAAGTATGCTCAGGTGGTGAACCTTGCAATGCTTGTCAATTACGTTTTGAGCGAGGATCTGGACGGTATTGTGCTTAACCCTGACAGCGACAATGTCCTGATTCCAAGGGCTGTTCTTTTAAGGTACTCATTGGGCTTTGAGAAGTACGCCAATGACATGAGACTGTGCAACAGCATGTATTACATGTTCCGGTTGGATTGAAAAATTATAATAAACATCTTATATAAATGTAGTATCATGTCCGAATTATCCGAGTTAATTAGAGTAAACAAGAATATTGAAAAGCAGAACGCTGAAATAATTCGCCTTTTGAAAATCATTGCCGGGCAAAGTGATGAGAAAGTAGACAAGCCTGCCAATGACACGGATTTCGTCATCCCTTATGTTCAGATGCCAACTGATGAGTCAAAGCACTTTGACGTCAGCGGCAGCGACCTGGAGGATATCCTGGCAGAACCCCTGGGCGTTGGTGAAGTCTTCTTTGTCGAGGATGATGTCTTCAAGCTAAGAGTCAAGAATAATGAAATAACCATTGATAATCTGACCGGTGACGGTGAGTGCATTGACTCTAGTTTAGTTGAAGTGATAGCAAATGAAAGCATCAAGTACGATCAATGTTTAGACGAAGGCACAGTAATAATAACCGAGGCAAGCAACGGCAAGTTGCCCCTAACCATGAAGATATGCATTGACCGTGGAGCAAAGAAAGCCTACATTCCATGGAAACAGTCAATGGAACTTTTGAATGCACCGCAGAAACTCCAGGAAATGATACAATTGGACCTTTACCGCAACGAAGAGCACCTGTTGGAAAAACTCTTCAATGATGAGTGAAAAAGGCAATGATTATAACAGATTAAAACATAATATAATAACATGTCAAGATACTGTCCAAACTGTGGTGAAGAGCTGGTTGACGATGCGAAATTCTGCAAGAGCTGCGGAACAAACCTTGAAAGCAAGCAGGCGCCACCGAAAAAAGAAGAATACACCGTACCAGTAGTGGAAAATGACCATAAACTCGCAATAATTGCAGGTTATGCCTTAGCGATACTGATACCATTGTTCGGTTTGATAATGTCAGTATACCTGTTGACCAGAAACTCAGAGAATGCCAAAAAGCACGGGAAATACATTATAGTGTTAAGCATCATCATATGGATACTGTCAGCATTACTTTTAAGATAATCCTCAGGTGAAAAGCATGTTAAGTGAATTGTCAGAGTTTTTAGAAGTAGATATTGAAAAACAACTGTTAATTGATAATCTGCTTTCACAGGAGCACATCGTTCGTTTATGTTCTCCAAGGTTAGATGATTTATGTGCAGATTTGAAAATGGAATATAGGGAACTTCCATTCTCCAAATTCTGTCCGAAATGCCATAGAAAATACCCTGATTCTGAAAACGCATGCTATGAATGTCTTGTAACATTAAAGGACATTAAAGAAAAAACACCGGTTAAGGATATTGATAACCGTCCTAAATTCACATTTAAAGGAAAAAATGATTTCAAAGACTTCAAAAGCATACTGACAGAGGATAATCTAGTCAAGGTCAACGAGTTCAGATTCACAATGAAAAATTATGAGAACATTATCAAAAACATCAAGAAAACATCCCTTAAAAACATGGATGAAATGATTAAAAGCAACTATATCGATATGAGAGAACTAAGCATTCTCGAAAAAATACTTCTTTTTGCAAAATCATTCGTTAAAATTGATTACAAATCATACGGGCAGGAATTAGGATTTTTTGAAAAGGATAAAATCATTATAGATGACCGTCAAAACGACTCCTTAAAGATCACCACATTGATACATGAGCTTGCACACTTCATCCTAAAGGAGATAATCAATGGAGTTCTGTGCAAACTATTGAAATGCAGCAAAAACAATTATATCAATATAATAAGCGAGTACATATTATCATATGATAATTTCCCAATGCTCATTGATGAATACTCAGCCCACTGCTGCGAAGGCAGATTCACAGTCTACGGATATCAGGACTACTCATCATTCCTAAGCATCATCGAGAGGATGAATGGTGAGATGAGCCGTGATGAGATTGAAATAACCAAATCAATCGGGAACAATTTCGCAAACACCATAAAGGACATACTGGAAATGTTCATTGATGATGATTTGCGCGATGAAATCAAATCAGAATTCGAATGGCATAATCACGACAAGCCCAATTATGAAATGCTGAAGCTTGAAAACTGCAACAAGCTAACTGATGAAGGTTACCTAAAGGCAATCTGGCTTGTGGTGACTGACGGTTTCAAAACAGCAATGGATAATATTGACGAACTTGAAAAATACTATAATGGAGCATGAATAATGAACGTTAAGGACAAGATAATAGAACTCAACAGACTGCACCTTGGCGAGGAACTGGATATTGATGACGCACTGCTTACAATAATAACCAAATTCCAACTCTTCGAGCCGTGCAGGTACCTCTCAGAGGATGAGGAATGGCTCAACGTCGCCATAATATCAATAGAAGACAATAATATCTCCCAGCCATTGACCGTGAGGAAAAGCGAAATAACAACTTTCGGCATTTTCAACCGTGAGGAGATTGAATTGAACCTGAACCCGCAACAGGGATCAGAGGACCTGTATCAATGAAGAAAATAGTTTTTGATGATGATTTTGACGTTGAGGACGTCACTGAAAAAATCAATAATGTAATGTCAAGATGGTCAGTATACATGATTGACATTGTAGGGCCTAACTGGATAGTCTATGATTATGAAATGGAGGCCAAATGCATTTTCCAGTTCCAGGTTGATTTCAATGACCTGGAAACCCGGATAAAGCTGGAAGACTTGAAGTTGAATGTAATGCACCACATTGAAGGCCTGAAGGATGAGACCTGCTACCGTGACAACCTGATATCATAACTTTTTTTTACTCATCTAAAACATCATCCTCTAATGAGGGTGTTTCCACCTTGCAGGGCTTGATGAAACAGGTGCTTGTTTTTTTCCAGTAGCAATTGTTGCAGGTAATGCATCTGCTGACACCGTCACCCAGAACCTGCCAATCCACAAGGAAACTAGGATCAGCCACAAATGGCCTTTGCATGGATATGTAATCGATATCTGTAGTGTTGAGGATATCATTGATCTGGTTTTGGCTGTTTGACCCACCACCAAGTATGACCGGTATGTCAACATGCTTAATTATTTCATTGGTCGCCTCTATCAATGGGTTTTTCTCCTTGTTTTCCTGTGTGAAGAATTGCGGTGAGCGTGGACGGGTAATCTGGAGTGAGTCGACACCGTACTTTTCAAGTATCCTGCATATCTCAATTGTCTCGTCAAGACTCATTCCCATATTGGTTCCGTCAAAAGCGTTGAGACGAACGTTTATATGAAGCTTAGTGTTCTGCTTTATCACCTTGATGATTTCAAGAACTATCTTCAACCTGTTCAGGGTGCTTCCGCCATACCTATCGGTTCTGTGGTTGAAGTTAGGGTTGATGAACCTTGCCAAGAAGTAATAGTTTCCCAGTCCCAATTGTATTCCGTCAAAGCCTGCGTAATCGAATTTCTGAGCTGCGATGATGATGTCGGTCTGTATTTTCCTGATGTCCTCGATGGTGACGTCATCAACCTGAACGTTATGCTCAGCTTTCTTGTGGAACTGGACGAACCCCAATTGTGCAAAAATCGGCACGTCATAGATATGAACCATGTCGGTGAGGTCCTTGGCTTCCCTGACGAAGCGATTGTAATTGATTGTATTGGTGTATTTTGAGAACACATCCCTAGGATACAGTGAGAACACTTCACTTATTATCAGCCCGACACCGCTTGCGGCAATGTTCTCGTAGCGGGTGTATATTTCAGGCGTGAAGTTTCCTGATTTTTCCCTTTCTGATTCCCATAATCCTGTTCTGACTATTCTGCTGTTAAGTTTCAAGTCTCCAAATTCAACATAATCAAATAAGTCTTTCATAGTTAATAATATAATTTAAAATACTATAAAAAGGTTAATGATGAATCAGGTAACTTTCAGATTACCTGCAGGCATTCGGGGAAATAATTGTGTGAGCGTGAAATATTGGCATGACTGTGAAAAATTGCAAGGGCTTAGAACTACCCATTTTAAATAAAAAGAACACATAATAATTAATATGAGAAATGAACTCATATACTCATTTCTCAAACCCGACCGTGCGATGATTACTTGGGTTAACGCCCAGGTAATCCTCCAAATATTGATTCAAAAACCTATTAATACCATTAGCGACAAAGCATTATCTAATGTCATTCAATATAATATCAACATTACTCATAGCGGTGGCCCTTGCAATGGATGCCTTCAGCGTCTCAATGACCAAGGGATTCACCCAGAAGCACCTCACCAATCCTCAGATATTATATTACGGACTGTTTTTCGGAGGATTCCAATTCTTCATGCCGCTCATCGGATATTACTGCGGAAATGTAATTGCAAGCATAGTCGAGGCACTGGCTCCGATAATCGGCTTCATACTTCTTTTGATTATCGGATTGAACATGATACGTGAAAGCCTAAGCGGTGATGATGAGGAGATAACCGACCATTTCTCATTCAGGGAAGTTACACTGCTTGCAGTGGCAACAAGCATCGACGCCTTTGCAGTCGGAATAACAATAGCATTGATAAAGGATCCAGTATTGATATCCTCCATAATCATAGGTATCGTTGCATTCGCCTTCAGCATCATCGGAGTTTTCATAGGGCGCAGGATAGGTGATTATGTCGGTGACAAGTTCCAAATCATCGGAGGAGCCATACTCATCATCATTGGAATCAAGATACTTCTAGGATTTTAACACTCCAATAACACTCTTTTTTTAAAAATAATGCTTGATTTTCATTTAAACTCTTTTTTAACGAAAAGTTGTCTGACAGTGAAATAATGCTTCAAGAGTGAAAAATTGCAAGCACTTAGAACTGCCTGTTTTAAATAAAAAGAACGCATAATATGTTATATGGGAAATGGCGAATTGTCATTTCATTGAATGCCCTGCAAAAATCAGTATTGGTTAAAATCAGTATCTGGTTTAAAAACAGACATCAACGGTGCAGGGTAATTCACTAGTAATTCACGCTCCATTTATTCATTTTTGAGGAGGTGATGTTAATGATTGTTGCAATAACAATCCACTTGAATATTGGCTTGATAATCTATACAATATTATTATATAGATTAAGCCAAGAAAAAGTAAATGCATCGTTGAATTCCTAGAACGGTGATGAATCTGTAATGAAAGAGCTTTTAGAAGGTTTAACCTTCGCCGTCTGTTTTTTCTCTTTCTAGATTCATCACCAGAATTTTATTAAAAACTAGTTTAATAAAACTAATAATAATTATATTTTAATAGTTTATAAAACTTTCGATACTGTGAGGTGATTTGAATGGGATTGACTCCACAACAAAGTCTAAACATTAAATATAGATACTATGAGGTTTTTGACAAAAACAGGCGAATCAGATACGGAATCACATCCGATGAGGATAAGGAAAAAATCGAAGAGAAATATCCTGGCAAATACGTGTTTGATGAATTTGAGTTATATGACGAGTACATTTGGCTTGAAAGATTAGAAAAAACACCAAGAATCAGATTACAGACTCCTAAGTCATCATTCAGTGACAATATATTGCTGCTCATGATTATCGTTTTAACAGTCAACATCATCGTTGATGTAATCTACATCATGCAATACAGTCCTATTTAAGAGGTGTTCGTTTGAAATATTATTTTATGGAAGGAATATCATATGAGGAATACTACAAGACTGTGTATATGAGCGAGACCAGTTATTCACGTGAGGAATTCCTTGACATTATCAAAAAAGCTTACAGGATCAGATGTGAAAAGATTTCTCAGGACCCTTATGTTAAGAGTCGGTGTGATGGGCATTTAGAACCTTCCCATGTATTATGGAGAAAGGAGTTTGATGATGTTGTTGAAAGCATCAGCGATTTAAAAACATTGAATGCTGATGAAAGCATATGCATTGGCGTTTCAATCACTCCAAATGAGAATACCCGAAGCCTTTTTAAGGCAATTCGGTCATTGGACATTCCGGACTGCAGGGACGAGTGCAAACAATATGAGATGTTGAAGAAATCATGCTGTGTTTATTATGAGGATTAATTTTTTAGAAATTTCAGAGATTGCCTTTCTCATTTCATTAGGGGAAGTGATTGTATTGAATAATGTGATTGTTGATGAGCATAATTTTGGCGAATTCATAACCAGCACTTATGATTCATAGCTGATTTTTGTCAAAATTATTAATTTATTTTTTAATCCAGTCTGTGATTTGAAGAAATTGCTTTATATTAATCATCACATATATAGATGGAGTAGTTTCTTTTTGAGGTTTTTGTGAAATTGTGAAATTAGTAGATTTCGTTAAAATTAACAAATTTCATAAAATTTAATAAATCTTATAAAAACCAGGGATTCAGCGGTTTTATTTTTATTGCATTATGATTAAATATGAGTATTATCATTAAATTAGATTTATGATATGGTTTTATTGTGATATCAATGATTTTTTAGTTGTTGTTTATGATATAACTTGCTTAAAATCGTTATTTTTTTTTTTTTTTTCGTTAGTGTAATATTACAGTAGTCGGCATAGTATTTCCGTATATAAACCTTAAATATATACTTATAGATAAATATATAAAAATAGTTAAAGTAGTTAAAGTAGTTTAATATATACTTTTACTATAATTACTATTAATATAGTTTTACAGTTTATAGTAATAGTAGTTATTATAGTAATTATATAGTTTTCTGTATTTCTGTAAATAAAGAAGATATATATTTATATATTTTAAGGAAATACAGATAGTATATATTATACATATTTTACCACTTGTACTCAAGTAATATTAAGAAAATAGTCTAAATCAACTCTTACATATATATCAAGCTATTGATATAGAGTATTTTCTTTAATTTTTGCTGTTTTTTAATAAATTTCATGAAATTTAATAAAATTCAGCGCATAAATTTAGTTTTAACAAATCTCACAAACCTATAAACACCATAACTCAATGCAATAATGAAAATCACTACACCTGCAAGGACAATATAAACCATATTTCCATCTAAAGAATTCAAGTCAGCATCAGTGAAGGTAATTGAACCTAAACTCTTGTAATCAGGAGCAATTGGAATATCCACTGCCTTTGTAAGCTGATTGTTGAAATAAACATCATCAACACAATCAACATAACTGACATTCAACTTGGATCCATCCTCATTTGCCACGTAAACATCAGTAGTGTTATTGTTTGGGGATGCATGGAAATCATAGGTTATGATATCACGCCTATCAAAACCATACTTGTCCAATTGGGATAATTCAGTCATATCCTTAATTAAATCATCACTTTCTAATGAAAGATTGCCTGAACGAGACATTGAATAATTATTCGGTATGGAAATATACATTCCTGGTTCCAAAGTGCCGGTTTTCAACTTATTAACATTCGCAAACCCATAATTGCCGTTAGGCGCCTTGACTACAACATGTCCTCTGCCGTATGGCTTTTTGATATCCTGAATTTCCTTCAGGCAGGATTTGTTGATGCTTGAATCATTGTTTATCATTTTATAGGCTATATCTTCACATTTCTTGCTGTCTTCACCGTCATCAATGCCGCCCATACCGATCATCCAGCCGTCATGGGTGATTATTACATGGGTGAAATAACCTTGATCTTCCTTAGACTGTTTGATTACAGGAATGCCGTGCCAGTTAATCTTTTCAACCTTAATGTCGGCAGTGTAATTGGAATCACGTCTAAATGACATCATACCATCATTTCCATCTAATTGCAATACAATGGAACAACATCCAAAAACATCATCTCCATTGGCGCTTTCAACAATACCGGATACTTCAGTTGCATTTTCATGATATTGCGCTGAATAAACTCCCATAATGGAAATGAGAATTACTACAATACCAAATATAAGAAATTTTCTTTTTAAATTCATAGTAATCTTTCAAAAAAATTCGATTGTATAATCTTATATTTGGCAGAATTAGTATTTAAAAATTAGTATAGAAGATTTAACATTATTAAGTGTTAAATCTTCGAGAATTGACTTTTAATTTTTGTTTCATTTGCTCACGGTCAATGTGAATATACTTATCTGTGGTTTGAGAGTTGGAGTGACCTGCAATAGATTGAACCTCTGCAACTGTTAGGATTTCAGCATAATGGGACAGTGCTGTGTGTCTTAGAATGTGGACACTGACGCTATGGGTGTAATCAACAGGACATTCAATTCCCTCGTCCCGTATTCTGAAATCGCATTCACGAGCATATTTCTTTATGATGTCCTGAACTCCACGCTTGCTTATGCGTTTTCCCTTTTGAGTGGTGAACAGTTCTTCCCGTGTTTCTTCCTCCTTGGCTTTTTTTCTCTGAACTATTGGTCTGTAGACGTCATTAGTGTTTTTCCTCATTTTTGTGGTTCTCTCCCTTATCATGTCATTGATGCTTCTCAATGTATCATAGGTTATGAATGTCGTACGGTCCTTCAATTCCCCCTTGGTGGTTTCTGCACGCAGGTAAACATCAATGAATTCATTCGGGTCATCTGGAAGGATATAGTAGCCGTGCTCATCCAGCGGAACCTGAATATCGGTCTTGTTTAAGAGCACAAGTTCCTTGAGCCTCATCCCGGAATCGATGAATGTCCTGCATATTGCGTAATCTCTCTTGTTTCCGCGTAAATCAATTGTATCCAAAAAGAAATTGGATTGCGGCCAGGATAGGGATATTTTCTCTATTCTTTTTTTGGCAGTTTCCGGATCTTCGCTTTTGACCTCTATGATATCCTTCATTTTGATTGGTTCGTGCTGCAAATCTTCCTGCACGTCTTCTGAGTTGATGAATTCGAGAATGTTCATCATGTATGTTTTAACGGTGGTCCTCTTGTTTCCTCGTTCCTTCAGGCAGTGCCTACGGTAATGTCGCAGTTGCCTTTTGATATTCTTGTCGTTTAGCTCCTCCACTCCCTGGTTTTCAAGATATTCTATGAACTTGGATATGTTGAAGGTCTGTTTTCTTATGGTTTCCTTTGTCAGGTTTTTTACTTCCTGCTTTTCCTCCAGGTATTCTTCCAGGTAGTCGGATAGCTCATTCACTTCTATCATTCGCTTTTCGCCTCCATGTTTTCTTGACTCAAACCCTTGTTATACTATTGAATTTTTTAATATATAAAGACTTCGTATCTTTTCACTTTTTACGTATATTATTACATAAAATATACGTTCTCTTTATATATTAAATTAGGTCAATTTGGGAGATTGTGGAGAAATGTTGGAAGTGAAGCAATACATATACATCAGGCGGTTTCAAAATGATAATTTCTTCAAATTTTGATTTTGTAATAAAAAACATGCTAAGAGTAATAAAAATATTTTGAAAATACACAATGGTGAAAAAACAGATATATAAATCTTCAGGAAAAAATATAGTAATACTATTTTATATATTAGTAATACTATATAGTTAATAGTAATAGAAATTTTTTAACTTTAAAAAAATAACTTACAGGATGAATTAAAATTTTAAAAAATTTTTTCATCATAATGGAGGTATCAGATGATAAAGTATATTGCATTACTTTTAAGTGTGTTAACACTTATAGTCTGCATTATAGATTTGTCGATGTAATCCTTTGAAAACAGACTGTTGAATGAGAAAGTAAGGTTCTTGACGTATAAGAGTTCACCCTCGGAAGTTCCATAATTCTTCCTTACTTTCATAAAATATAAAATTAGAAAAGATTTATATGTCTTAAAAAATATAAGAATTAACACGAATATATTAATATTCGAGAAGGGTAAAACCCTCCTTTAACTGTAAGTTAAATTGTCTAAAACGGTGATGGTTTAGGAGTTTTTCTTCTAAACTATTTAGACAATGCTTTTTTTTACTAATTTTATTAAACTTTAAACATGAATTATTTCAGTTACATTAGAGCTAGTTTTTACTGCAAATTCAAGACAAGCCATGAAAATATTGAAAACATCCTCAAGCATTATGGGCTTCGAAAGATTCAAAGCTCATTATATGCAGGAGAGTTAAGCAATGGTGAAGAAAAGATCTATGCAAAAATATCTCAGAAATCACCAATGATAAAGATAATTCAGTGGAGATTATCTTTTTAGGCAGTTAGAAGATAGGGATTTAATCGCTGAAGTTGAAGTGAAAATAGACTTACATAACTTACCATCTAAAAGGAAAATTGATATAATTAAAGACATTTTCAGTAGTGATGAAGGTATAAATCTTGAAAAGTATGGTTTATCAGTTGAAGAAATAGATATGATAATGGATGATGTGCTTAATATAAGACCAGTATATTATAATTGGAATATAAAAGGAAATACATTCGCTAATTACTTTGAATATAATATATTTGGGGGTAAAGAAGCACATTCGTGAATAAAAAGATAATAGAAACTATTTTGAGTTTAAAATGTATGATTAGCAGTGAATTATTCAAAACTGAATTCAAGGATATGGGATTCGATTTAAGTGTGGAGTGGGTAGAATGAAAGAAAATCAGTATATTAAAACTAATGATAGTGAAATATTTAATCGTATTAAAGAGCATGAAAATAATATAAAAACAAATATGGATTATATATTTTCTGATGCAAAAGAATATGATGAATATGTTAAATCAAATAAGAATGATGATTTTATAGATTTTGAAGAGTGGTTAAATTTAAAATATGCTAATAAAAAAAGACCATGGGAATAAAAACAGTTAATTTTTTAATTTTTTTTATAGGAGTAAATAAATTCAAGAAATGGGAAAGTTAAGAGTTTTTAGTGTTTTTAGTGGTATAGGTGGTTTTGAATTAGGATTATTGAATTCAGATTATGAATTTGAAATAGTAGGATATTCAGGTTTAAAATGTATGATTAGCAGTGTATTATTAAAAACATAAACAACAAATAAAAGAAATTTTGAATAATTTATGCTAAAGTAAATTAATCAAAAACCTATTAAAACTAGAATTAAAAATACTTAAAAAAAAATAAACAAATCTGCCAAAATCAAATTATGGCAGACACATAGAAAAAAATATCAACTATCTTTTCACTTTTACAGTCTTTTTCACAGTCATTTTTTCATATTTTGCCTGATATTTAACCTTTTTACCAACTTTAAGTTTTTTAAGAACCTGTTTTTTAACAGTTACCTTTGCCACACCTTTTTTGTTGGTTTTTGCAACATATTTTTTACCGTTGAACTTGAAGGTAACTTTTAAGCCTTTCTTATTTTCTTTAACGGTTTTTACTGTTGCAGAAAGCACAAGCTTTTTGGCGCTCTTTTTGACCTTAACGGATTTTAGAGTCAAATAGTATTTGACATTAATATGGAATGTTTTTGAAAAGAATTTCTTTTTATTATTGCACAAAACTTTGATATGGTGCTTGCCGAAACCTAATTTGGAAAAGGTATATGAAATTTTACCCTTTTTCATACTAATTGATTTGACTAGCTTATGGTCCAGATATATCTCGACTTTATTATTTAATTTTGGTCCAGTTAACTTTACGGTCGCTGACCTGCCAACACTTGACATGCTTGATTTAAAAAGTTTACTGTTGGTAAATGCATTAAAGTACGCTCCAGACCATGTGGTATAATTTCCTACTTGTATTTTCAAATCAATATCATTACTACCTTTTACAATATATTTTTCCAATGGGATACTGAATTTTTCCCCATCGAAAGAATAAGTGTCTAAAATTTTCTCACCCTTCATGAGAGTTACGCTGACTTTAGTTCCTTTAATAGACAAAATATCAATTGTGGCCTTTTCACCAACGGCAACAGGATCATTAAAACGAATAATAGGTTCAATAAAACATCCTAGTTTAATGGTTTTAGTTGGGTATTTAGTTGTAGAATTGATAAAAGTACATGTAATCTCATTATAACCAAGTTTTAAATCCTTTTTTAAAATTTTAAAATCATAAGTCTCTTTATTATCAAATTTTCCTTCATATTTTTTACCATTAAAGTGGACATATACTATTCCCTTTGCATCTTCTTTCAAAAATACCCAAAAGTCAAGATCTTTATTAAAATAAATTGGCTCATAATCAGTTTCACCCTCTATTACATCCAAACTTGTGTAAATTGGACTGGTATAATCTACAGTAGCCACCTTATTATATATTACATTTTCATCCTTTTGATAGGTCACATTTATTTTATATATACTGCTACCTGGATAATAATCCAAATCCCAAAAACAAAAATCAAAAGACAATTTATTATCCTTATCCTCAAATGAATAGGCATAAGTCTTTTTATCATCAAAGACTATGGATATGTTTCCAGTTATATGATTTTTATCAGATATTGAAACAATTTTTGAACTGGCATATCCTGAATAAGAGTCCTCATGGATAGTAATGTCAACATCTTCATCACCTGCCATAATTACATCGGAATTGTCTTCGTATGACAATTCTTCAACATTATCCGCCGCGGAAATCTCATCAACATTTTCATCAACATTTAATGCATCCGTAGTGTTTTCAGAAGCAAAAGCAACTCCAATTGATAAAATTATTGCAAATAACACAACAATTGAAAAATAACGGAATTTCACATTTAAAACCCCCTTCCTTTTATGAATATATTAAATATATGTTACATATAAATTTTATTAAAAATGGGTATAGTTTAAATATAGCCAATGCTAAAATTGAGAGTCCTAAACCTAAAAAAGCAGAACAATGGCCAATAATTTACGTTAATTAAAATCAAGAGTATTATGCGCATTATTGCCTGAAGATCGGATTGCCCCCATAACTATATTTTACAATCAAGAAATTCCATTTCGAAAGAAATTGAGTTATCTTTCAAGTTCCTTAAGGGAATCGGCCATATTCAGTTTCCTGATTTTTCCTAAAAAGTAAAGGCCTGTCACTACTGAAACGGAGATGATTATTATAATTGTAATTGCCATATTCAGCATAGATATTGACGGCCGCATATATATGGTGTCCCCAAATGAGTAAATCATAAGCAGAAGAAGCTGATATCCGACGGGAATACCTGCCAGAAATCCGATGACAATGAAATATGCGCTTTCCGCTGACAGTACTCTTGTTAGATAAGAACTTCTAAATCCTAAAACCTTAAGTGTAGCAATATCCCTTTCGCTTTCACTGAAAGACATCACGTTCAAATTATAAAGAATAACCAGAACCAGAACAACAGCGAATGACACCATGGCATAGATTATCAGCATAGGAGCTTCCTCCATCCTGTCCCATCCTCCAATGAGATTATCCAGATGGACTACTGACTTAACGCCATGGGATTCATTGACATGCTGGGAAGTAACAATGTATGTCGGGGAATACTCGAGCCCCAGACTCTCCCATTTGTCCGGAGACATGACAAGACCCTGGGAAAACGGACTTGAGTGAATCCTGTCAATTCTGATTTTAACATTCTTATTCTCGCCAATGCTATTGCAGTCGATAACATCACCTACATGAATATCAAGTTTCTCTGCCAGTTTTTTTGAAATGGAAACCTCATCATCGGCAATATCAACTTTTTGATGATTATCATCTGTAAACGTGATCATGTCCGTTTGATTATAAACCAAAAGCGACACGAATTCAGGTTTCTTGTTTAATATCTCAATGGATGACTCCATTACAGGAACTCCATTAACTTCACAGGCAATGGCATTTACCTGGGACAGGTCAGTGTTGTCTTCAAGAATAAGTTTGGATTCATAATGTATAACGTCATCGAAATACCAGTCTCGGGATTCATTAAGTGACTCATATAATCCGAATCCAGTAATTAATAGTACTGTACACCCCAATACGCCGACTATAGTCATTAGTGCTCTGAATTTATTTCTTTTAATGCTTCTGAAATTCCATCTGAAATCAAATGGGAGCCTTCTCCAGAACTTCAATTTTTCAACATAGGAGAGACTTGATGATTTTGGAGCCTTTGGCCTTATTATGCTGGAAGGAGGCTCTTCAATAATATGTTTAATGGAATAATATGAAACTATCAAAGCCAGTGCCCCCATAATAATGATTGAAATTACTGAAAAGTCATATCCTCCAACATGCCAGAACGGAAATTTCAAGACCCTAAACCTTGATGGTGCAGAAAGGGCGCGAAATATAATTGGACCAAGAACAGCACCAATAACCGATCCCAAAACCACCAGCAAAAATCCTGAAAGCAGGTAATGCCACATTATCCTTTTATTGTTAAAGCCGTTAGCCTTGAGAATTCCAATTTGAGTTCTTTGATTGGAGATTATCCTTTTCATAGTTGTTAAAAGCATCAGCATTGAAATGAATACAAAAATCAGTGGAAAAACAAATGACAGGGATTTCTGCTGAGCAATGGTTTCTGAAATCACATCCACACTGTGCTGTTCTGATTTCTTTAAAAATAATGTATAATATCCGTTTAAACGATAGTCCAATAATTTTGAAAATGTATCTGGATTGCCGTCAAATTTGACATTTAAAACATTATATGGAATGTTTTGTGACGGAAATGCCTTATGTGAGAGATAAGCAAAACCTTTTGCAGTATAATTAGGCTGTGTAGCACCTATCGGCACATCAAAGGTATACTCTGGAGAATAGCCTAAACCACGAATCCGCTTTGTGATTTCAGTCCCGTTACTTTCAAAGGTGATTTCATCGCCAACTGAGAGATTGCGAGCATCGGCAAAACTTTTATCAAGCCATACGCCTTGCGAATCATTAATATCCAGTTTTTTTATTTGCGCTATATTCGTATTTAGTAAATTTTTTACGCTTGATAGCACCTTTCCGCCATACTCTGCAGAAGTAACGGGAACTCCTTTCTCTTGACCTCTTCCCTCTTGACCTTGCCGTCAAGAAGCAGTTTCCGCACAACCGCCGACAGTTTCTGAACCTTGACATCCGCGAAAGTCTCATCGGCTTCCTTGATGGCAGTCACCGTCATGAGGTCAGGCGCGTTAGACAGAACCGCAAGCACCGCATCCGCGAGCGCGTTGTCGGTTTCAGCCTTGGCCTGCTCCTTGGGAGTGGGCTTGCGCTCCTTGGAATTGCGCTTGATGGTGGCATCGCGCAGGTCAGTCAGTTTGCTGATGGTGGGCGCGAGATCCTCTTCCATGAGATCGTTCAGGCGGGCAATCGCGGTGTTAAGGGCAACCACATACGTCATCTTCTCCATAGCATGAACCTTTCTGCTTTTTAAGAGGTGGCTTCTCTTGTTTGTGCCTTTATTATAGCACAGTGGTAAGGGGCTGTCAAGAGGTTTTTCAAACTTTTTTTAAGTTTCCTCTTGTTGGTGGCGGTCAAAGGGTTTTCATTTGCTGTTCCCTTTCGACACTCTTATTATATCATTGGGGCAAGGGGTTGTCAAGAGGTTTTTTAAGATTTTTTTTGTTTTCCTCTTGTC
>NZ_CACYJE010000040.1 GCF_902774605.1 uncultured Methanobrevibacter sp. | reverse complement strand
TAGATGGCCGTATCTTGAAGAAAAGGTAAATTATAGTGGCTTTCAAACCACTATTTTTTATTTTTTTCAAACGATTTTTCAAAATTTTCCAATTATCAAAATTATTGATTTCACGATTGATTATTCTATATTTTCCCATGAAAAATAGTCGAATAATGCTCCGATTCTTCAATTTAAGCAAAACCTTTATATAAAACTTCCAATAAATAATTACTTAGATATTGATGTGATAATAATTTTTTTGGAAAAATTACGTATTGACTCAATATTTTAAAAAGTCAAAAGAGGTGTAATTTATGTCTGAAGAAGAAATGAATCAAGAAACTTCTGAAGAATTTGTAGAGGAAGATGAAGAAAAATTACCTTTCGCTAAAGCAGAAGTCGTACGTCTAATGAAAGAAAATCTTGATGACGACAAAATGATCAGGGAAAGAGTAAAAGTGGAAATGAACAAATTCTTGGGAGATGTTTTGAAAAACGTATGTAAGCAATTAAACGAGTACCCATACACAACCATTGAGTATGAAATGCTTAAGGAATCAACTTACCCATACACAAACATTGAAAGAATCAATCAAGAAAAAGAAAGAATTTTATTACATTTAGAAGCTATAAAAGCAGATTGTAATGCATTAGCTATGGATGTTCAAAAAACCTTAAAATTAAAAGATGTTGTTGAAGAAGACACATTCACAAGCTTCTCAGCAAACATTGATGATGAAGAGGAAGAAGAATAACTTTCTTCCTTAATTATCTTCAATAACACTGAAACCTGTTTTTAAACCATGCAATTCCTCTTCCGGAATTTCTGAAACTTTAACACTGTCACTTACAATGTTACTTTGTCCAAACGGATCTAAAAGTATCAATGTAGCTGTTCCATTTCCGTTTTTAAGATCTCGAATATGTGCAAGAGTGTTCTTTGCATTTTTCTGGGATTCGTCATCCTCAAACAAGTTCAACGCTTTTATAACAGCATCCTCGAAACGGGTAAGCACGCCCTCTACATTGGTGACGTATCCTTCGGATTTTGGACCAGGCTCGACCTTAATGCCTGCTTCAGGGATGATGATGGTTGCTGACTGGGACCTCACCACTCTAACGGACATTGTGTTTTTATTAATCTCCAATTCATATTTTGCAGGGTCATTTTGCTCCAATGCAATAATGTCTGAATGTTTGAATCCGCATTTTGGGCATAGGATTGTAGTTTCCATGACCTGTCCAAAATGAGGTATTTCCATTTCTTTCATTATAGATTTAGCAACGCCTTCTATGCCGCATACTGGGCATTTGATAATCATTTCATTAATAGTCTCATCATTCATTTAAAACATAACCTTTATCATTCAATTCTTTAATAATCTTGTCTAATTTTTCCTGATTTGAAGCACAAATCGTTGTGTCGCGATAATTTGATAATTTATATAATTCTGAGAGATACTCCCTTTTACTTTCATCTTCATTAATCTTTTCAATGAATTTGCTGGCGGATTCACCGTCGCTGATGTTAATGTTCCTGATCAATGGCTCCTTGAATCCCTTGATGTTATATGTCACCCTTTCGAGGCTTCCGTTGTTCTCGTTTATTATGATGTTAATCACGTCCTTCAAATCATCCACGCTGTTGACCAGTTTGATTGTGGTGCAGGATTTATTGATGACGGACAATATATTATCCAATGTTTTTTCAATGCTTTCGGAGTTGATGACATTAACATCATTCACTTGGGCTTGAGCCAATAGATGATCATGGATAATCCGGTTTTCCTTAAAGAAATCTAGCTGTTTGCCTCCTCTGTGGATTTGAATCGCTCTTTTGACGAAACGTTCCTTATGCGCTTCCTCGTCGGAACTTAGAATGAAGAAGTAGATATTTGCATAATCCTTGAACTGGTCTATGTTAATCAGGCCCGGCACTAGGTGAACTCCCTCGATGATTATGTCGTCGTAATCTGTTATGGCTCTTTGGATGATCTTTTCCAATGCAGGTATCACGTAGGATGCGTGTTCGTCAAATCCTGCTGATACAAGTTCATCATAACTGTTATAGCGGTTTCTGTTTCTCAGGTTTTTATATGCGTCGTATGATGAGCTGTGCAGTGCTGGAGCAAATTCCTTTCCTATGATGCCTCTAACCACTGCTCTTATAAAGTCACTTTCAATTAAAT
Organism: uncultured Methanobrevibacter sp.; assembly: GCF_902774605.1. GTDB lineage: Archaea > Methanobacteriota > Methanobacteria > Methanobacteriales > Methanobacteriaceae > Methanocatella. The sequence continues at coordinate 15,098 of NZ_CACYJE010000040.1, read as the reverse complement.
GCTTAATGTTTAATGTTTTTGCAAGCTCAGCGGCTATTGTTGATTTTCCAATTCCGGATGCGCTTCCAATAAGTATAACATAAGGCTTTCTCATGTTGAATTTCCCCTAAAATATTTTTTTAATTATTTTGTATATATGTGATTTTGTCCTATAAAACATTATACTTTATAAATATGAAAATCTATAATTAATAATATAACATTTTTTTGAAAATTATTTTTTGAAAAATCTTAAGATAATAAAAATCACATGATGTAGTTATAAGTTATAAATTATAGGATAGGGGTGAAACTTTTGTATTCAGTAAAATCAGTAAAAGATATTCAAGACTTAAATCCATTCATAGTTGTTGGTTGCGGGGGAGGAGGAGAAAAATTCTCCAACCTGGAAGGCATTGAAACTGTAGGATTCATAGATGATGACGTTAGAAAACAAGGAAAACAGTATTGTGGTCATACGGTATCCGGCAGTTTGGAAGAGTGTTTAGAACATGCGCCTGAAGCCAAATCACTGGTGATAATGTTGCCGATAGGTGCTGAAGGAGCAGCTTTAAAGTATGCAGTTCAAGCAATTGATGCCGGATTGAATGTAATCACTTCATTCAGGTCATTATCCATTGAAGAAAACTTGTCTTTACAGAAATTTGCTGGTGCAAAAGGTGTTGTCATTAAAGAAATCAGTCCTAGACTTGACGTTGTAGAAAAAATTGCAGGCGTCGCCCCTAAAAAGTCATGTGAAGTTTTACCTAAAATATCCTACAAGCCAAACGCTCCTGTAATTTTCGTTGGAGGAACCTCACAGGAATGTGGAAAGAGAACCACTACAAAGATGCTGGGCATTGCAAGCAGTGAAAGGGGAATGAATCCGGCCATAATTTCAACTGATGAAATGGGATTGGAAGAACCTACTGATTTTAACTTTAGAGCGGGAAGCCTATCTGCTATGGATGTTCCATCAGCAGTATTGTCCGCCATCAAATATGTTGAAGAAACCAAAAAACCTGATATAATATTCATCGAAGGCCAATCCAGCTTAACCGAGATTGGAAATCCTCATCCAAGAGGATTGTCCGCAGGCATTCTTATAGGGGCCGCCCCTGATGCAGTCATTGTTGGGCACAGGCCAAACCATCCATACAGGGAGCCTAGAGGAATCAAGGAAGAGATAACTGCAATAGAAGCGGTGGAACCGACTAAGGTTGTGGGAATTTCAATTAACCTTAAAAACGCTGATTTGGATTTATGCCCTGAATATTTTGAAGACACTTTTGGCCTACCGACTGAAGATGTTTACAATAACGGCGCTTCCAAATTATTAGATGCAATTTTAGAATACTTAGGAGAGTAGTTAAATGAGTTTCATTGATACATTAAAAACCAGCTTAGGATTTGAAGAAACCGAAGGCAGTGCTAAAAGAGAGGGTCCTAGCTTTTCTGACATGATACGCAATGTCATACAACCTTCAGATAATAGAAGTGGACATGCTAATCCTCAACAGCAGTACAGGCCAAATCCGCAAAGACAGTACAGACCTAATCCTCAACAGCAATACAGGCCAACTCCGAAACCTGCTCCAAGAGAAACTGAAGTATATGACGATTATGATGTGATTATTCCTGAACAGTCATTTTATGAAATCGTTTTGATCAGGCCAAAAACCATCGATGATATTAATTACGTTGTCGATCAGGTGATTGAAGAGAAAAACCCGGTTATTCTGGACTTGTCATTTTTGGAAAAGGAAAGTGCTCCAAACTTCAAATTGGCAGGGGATAAGATTAAGCAGATGAGAACAAGATATGGTGCACAGGCACTATTGCTTGCTCGTTCTGAAGAAAAGAACCTGATTATCATTTCACCTAAAAAGGTTAAAGTAGTCAATAAAGGTTAAGTAGAATCAATTTCTACTTTTTTCACTATTTTTAAAGAATTTAATATATCTAATTAATATATAAATCACTAGGAATGCTGCGATGATTGTTTCTAGTGTTAAAACATTGTTCAATACAATATTCGTATTGCTGATTTTAGTTGCGATTCCTTTTGTTGCAAGGGCGCTGATTACAAAAGGGAATGTGAATGCTGAAAAACTGGGATAAAAGTCAAGATTCCTATAGGAAACGCATTTGAATAATGCGAAGACATAGAAAACGCAAGCTATTGCATACAATGCGATTACAAATGTGTTCGAGATGCTGCCGGCGGAGTTTAAGTATCCTACAATCAGTATGCTGAACAATGCTGTGAAAATGCATATCAGGGGCTTGTTCATGTCTGGAATTTGAGGATGCTTAATGTACCTGTAGAATATTAGTGGTGTGGTCACTATCATTGAAGCAAATCCTATCAGGAAGAATATGAAGTCTATTTCAGTGATTCCATGAACGTTTGCAGTTATCGCACCCATTGTTATTCCGACAAACACTATCCAGTAGCTTGGATAGACTGCATTGATATCAAAATCATGGATGATAAAACGGTATGTGAAGTAAATCATCAGCATTATGTGAAGGGCAATTCCACAAATCCACACACCATATGCAAAACTCGGCATAAATGGTATGAGATATGTAGATAGAATCATCAAACTCATCGAAAATGTGCCGGAACTGCTGACAATGACAGGATTTTTAAAGTCATTCCTTATGGATTCCGGATAAAATATCACTTTCAAAAGCATTAAAATTAAAAATACCGCTCCTATGCCTCCAAACAGGTATCTTAAATATGGGTGGATGTCCTGAACCAGGTTTCCCAGTGAAAACAATGAAAGAATCAATCCGGAAATTGGTATGGGTATTTTTTCAATGATGCTCATGTTATCTACAGGCTAAAGAATTCAACGGCATTTTTGCAGGCAACCTTTTCCACATCGCTTTTGCCGTATCCCTGTCTTTTCAATTCGCGAACGGTTTTCGGAACGGAAAGGGGGTCTGATGGCTTGTTGCTGATGTCACTGTTCAATAGGAATTTGTCAAATCCGTATTCGTCCAAAAGTGATATGGCTTCAAACTTGTCCATTTTTTGAGGCTGGACGGTCAATCCCAGCATGCAATCAGTATCGATGGCCTGATTAACAACATCCTGATTGATATGGTCAATGACCGCTTGTTTTTCATCGATGTGTTGGGGGATGATGTCTAAAATGACCTTGAGCACTTCAGGCTTGTTTTTTCTCGGTGTGTGTATGATGACTTTTGAGTCTGTTTCGCTTGCTATGTCCAATTGCTTTTTGAAGATGTCGATTTCGGATTCTGTCAAGTCTTCAAGGCCGATTTCCCCTATGGCCACGATTTGTTTTTCATCTATCCATCTGTACAATTGCTTGAAAATGCTTTCAGGATTAATGCTTGAATTTGTCGGATGGATTCCCAAGGCTACTTTTAAGTCAAGCCCGTATTGGCGGGCTCTTGCAGTGTCCAATTCCAGAATCCTGTTTAAATGGTTTAAAAGAATCATTTCATGAGGAATCCTATAAGGATAATAGCTGCAGGTTATTGCAGTGTCTATTCCTGATTGGAACATTAATTCAAAGTCTTCACTACTTCTGGCATCCGCATGCATATGTGTATCTATCATTTTTATCACGAAGCAATTTTAATCTTATTTTATATTATTTTTTCATGTGTTAAAAAAATATCTGAAAATCGGGTTTGCATATAAAGGTTTCCCAAGTGTGATTCCTTGCGGTTGTTCACTTCAAAATCATTTATATTGTAAGTAATACTAATATTAAAATAAGTAATACTTAATAGGTGGTTATTTTGAAAACAAAAGAAAAATACGTAAAACATTATGACATGGTCTCTGATGATGTGAAATTCATAGCAAAATCACTGATCAGATTAAAAGTGCTAACCGCATTATACGAATCCCCAACAGACATGAAGGAACTCACCCGTGTAACCGACATGAGTTACAGTTCAATATCCACAGCACTCCACTACCTGGAATTGAGGGGAATGGTCTACCGCAAATCCAACAGGTACTATCTGGTAAACTCCATAAAACTGCAGGTAAAAAACCTCATGGAACTTGCAATAATCATAAACCTCCTGGAAGAAATATTCAACATTATCCAGGGCCATATCATTGATAGAATTCCTAAGGAATCAATTCTGGAACTTCACTTGCTCAAGAATGCCGAACTGCTGGAATCCGATTGGGATGATCCAAACAGGATACTGGATGTTATAGAAAGCACTTTGGATGAAGCAAACAGTGCACGATGCATCCTGCCTGTATACTACGAAGGATTCAACGATAAACTCAACACTCTCGAAGAAAACGATAAATTCGTTGAGATAAAAGTGTCCAAATCACTTCTAAACGTTTATCAGGAAAATTCAAAAGTCAAATACATATCAACCTTCAGGGGAAGGAACAACTTCCTGTTAATCATCACCAATGAAATAATGATACTGGGCCTTTTCAACCAGGAAAACATGTTTGATAAAAACAGGATATTAATCTCAAAAAGCAGGGATTCCCTAAAATGGGCGAATAATCTATTCAGGTATTTTAAAAAAATAAATGAATGAGTTAAGAAAACTCATTTGTAATATTTGTCAAGGTATTCGTTCAAATCAGCAATAGGAATTCTTTCCTGAGCTTCACTGTCACGGTCCCTAACGGTAACGCTGTTGTCTTCCAAGGTATCGAAATCAACAGTTATCGCAAGAGGAATACCAATTTCATCCGCTCTGGCATATCTTTTACCGATAGTTCCTGTTGCATCATACTCGACAGTAAAACCGGCCATTCTTAAAGTTTCAGTTAACTCCTGTGCAATTCCAGGCAATTCCTTCTTGTTGACAAGTGGGAAAATACCAAGCTGGACCGGAGCCACTGACTTGTCGAATTTAAAGTAATCCTTTTCTCCGGTTTCAGTAAATGAATGCAATAAGACAGAATAGGTTATACGGTCGATACCGAATGATGGCTCAATAACGTGAGGAATGATTTTCTCTCCGGTTATTTCCTCCTCGACATCTTCGAAAATAAGCAAGTCCTCAGTCACTTCGTAAACCTTGTCCAATTCAACAGTGTACTTGCCGTCAGCTTCAATGGCGGCCTTGATTTCATCCACATCTGCATCTTCAATTGCCTGCTTGACTTTAGGTGAATCTCCTTTGAATATAGGTCCGAATTTAGATAAGTTAGGTTTCACAACAGTCTTTTGAACTTTTTTAGGTTCATCATATTCCATGAACACGTTAAGCTCATCATTACTGAACTTGGAGTGTGAAGACAAGTCATAATCTCCCCTGTCTGCGATTCCAATGATTTCAACCCATCCGTACTTGTCGGTTTTGACTTCAACATCCCAACAGTCAAGGGCATAATGAGCCATTTCCCCTTTGAGGTGTTGCCTAAATCTCAATACATCTTCAGGAATACCAATTTCAGTCAAGAATTTGCGTGCCAGATACAATTGGTAAATCAACATTTCATTGGCGACAATGCCCTTGTCCAAGGCCTCGCGTGCAGTGATTTCCAAAGGTTCCAAGTCATTTTCCTGAACTTCCTGTGAGTTAAGGCGTAAAACAACATCCTCGATTTGTGAAAATTTAGGATGGGTCTTGTCTTTAGGGTTTAGGAATATTTCAGCTTCTGCTTGTGTGAATTCACGAAGCCTGATGACTCCTTGTCTTGGGGAAATCTCATTCCTGTATGCTTTTCCAAGCTGAACAGCTCCGAATGGCAATTTGCCTCTGAAGAATCTTTCCAATCTTTTGAATAAAATGAATATTCCTTGAGCGGTTTCAGGCCTCATGTAGCCTACTTTATCTCCTTTGGCACCGATTTCGGTTTTAAACATCAGGTTGTAGTTCCATATGTTGGACAGTTTTCCTCCACATTCCGGACAAACGATGTTGTTGTCTATTACGATTTGGTCGAGCTCCTCGTTTTCAAGGCTTTCCACATCTTCACCGATTACCTCTTCAATGATATGGTCTGCCCTGAACACCTCTCCACATTTTTCACATTTGCACATTGGATCTGTGAAGTTGTCAACGTGTCCTGATGCCTTAAGGACTTCCTTAGGCATGACTGTTGGTCCTTCTATTTCATAGAATCCTTCACCGGAAACGTATTGTTTCCTCCATTTCTGCATGATGTTGTTTTTAAGGCTAGCTCCAAGAGGACCGTAGTCTGTAAAACCGGACACTCCAGAGTATATCTCAAATGATGGCCATAAAAAACCTCTTTTAGCACTTATATTGCTCATTTTATCATGATTCATAAAAATTAACTCCTATTCCTTTTTTAATTCGTAATCTAATTTAACTCTACTGCTTTCTGGGCGAGTCTGGCCCATATATTTACTGTTTCTTTCAGGGTGTCCATAAGGCAATTCGGATGGACTGGTCATGGTTTCAAAGACTATTTGACATACTCTTTGGCCAGGATACAATGCAACGGGCATTGCGCCAATGTTGGATATCTCTAGGGTTATTCTGCCTTCAAAGCCAGGGTCGATGAAACCTGCAGTGACGTGCATTGTAACTCCTAAACGACCCATGCTGGATCGACCTTCCACACGGGCAACAAGGTCATCAGGCACTTTAACATACTCTAAAGTGGTGGCAAGAGCGAATTCATTAGGATGTATGATGAACGCTTCGCCTTCTTCAACGGTTGTTGATTCCATGTATGAGGCAATGTCCTCCTCATCTTTAGGGTCAATATAAGGTTTCCTAATCACTTTAAATACCTTAAACTCATCTCCCAATCTCATGTCAACGGAAGATGGCTGTATCTGTTTTTCATCTTGAAGGGGGTCAATTGTAATTTTACCCTCCTTTAAGTATTCTTTTATGTCTTTATCACTTAAAATTGCCATATTTTCACACAAACTATTCTTCAATTAAATTATACATTCTATTGATTAAATTATCAATAGCTCTATCATCATAATCTACACTTATTGCTCCAAATTTGCACGCATTGGCACAAAGGCCACAACCTCTGCAAATGTCTTGATTAATGGTTATGTTATCATTTTCAAAATCTATTGCATCAAACATGCATGCTTGCTTAATGCATTTTAAACATTTCTTACAGTTATCTTCATTAATTTTAACTGTAACTCCATCCATTCTTGAAATCTTATCTGAAATATCATCTTCCAGGTTGGGAACCACTTTCCACAAACAACAGCATGGGCAGCAGTGGCAGATGGTTAATAATCCTTCGCCAGGCCTAATATTCATCCAAACGGAATCAATCTTATTTCTTCCAATAATATGGCTTAAACCGGCGGCATCCGCTCGATCAACATGATCCAAAGCCTGCTCGACAGTTGCAGTGTAGCCAATTGAACGTGGAATCTTTTTTGAGGTTGGTCCGAGGAAAATGCATCCGATGTCTTGAGGATAATCATCACATTTATTTGAAGTTCTGCAAAGGCAAGTGTTCATTATTACAATGTCATCACATTTTTTAATGACTTCCTTCATCAAGTCGGTTGGCAAGAAATCTGAACCTGAACTCTCGATTTTTTGGTTTATTGGAATGGTATTTGGAATGACAACCACATCATCCTTTTCAAAAAGCATCTTGTTTATTACTGTTTTAGCCACTTTTGATTTTTTTGTAAGCCCTGCAATTCGAAACCTCCAGTTAAATATTCTATTTACTACGAAAATACTAATTTCCGCAAATCTTGGCCGCTTCATTGTTCACCCAGCTTATTCTTTAATCTTCTTAAAATACCTTTTAACGTATGGGCTTCTCGCCCGGTTATGAATGCACGTGAAATAATATTATTGAATGTTTTCTTACTGTTATTCTTCTTATGCTCGGGAATATCCAGAAAATCAATCAAATCATTCATGTCGCTGACCAGATACTCCTTTTCAAGAGGGGTGCTCTCATTCAAGCCCTCAACACCATAATCATGCTTGTTCTTGAATAACTCATAAAAGATTATTGCAGCTGCATGGGATATGTTCATAATCGGATATGTGGGGTCGGTTGGGATTGATACGCAGATGTCACAGTCTCCAATCTCCTTATTTGAAAGACCATCCCCTTCCCTTCCAAACAGTATGGCTATCTTATTGGATATGTTCATGGATTTACCAAGTTCCTCAGGCCTTATTGGAATTCTTGACAGGTTATAGCTTCCTCCAGCCATTCCTGTTGAAGCCACCTTGAAATCTATTCTTTGTGACTGGTAGAAGTCATCTAAAGTCGGGTAGATTTTAGCGTTCTCCACGATATATTTGCCATGAGTGGCCTGATAATATGCCTCATTTGTCAATTTGGTAGGATTTATCAAAACCAGATTCTTCAATCCAAAGTTAGCCATTGTTCTTGCAAGAAAACCAACATTTCCAGGGGTTTCACATTCAACAAAAACAATATAAATATTTTCTTTAAACAGGCTAATTTCCTCATCTTCCTTTTCCCGAACTAATTTTGTCCTTGCAGTTCCTCGAGATTGAGGTTGGGATTTTGCTTTTTTGGTAGAAGTTGCTTCTTTCTCGGATTTGCTTTTTTCCTTACTTTCCTCTGAAGCCATAGTTGTAGTTTCAACTACTTTTTCTTCACTAACGGCAGCATCTCCTATTTTAATCAACTCCTAGTAATTCTATTCATAAGCCTTATCTAATAATTCAAGTATGTGCATTGTTTTAATGCCTTCACAGTCTATTGCATCCAGACCGTCCTGGAGGTTCAGTTGGCAGAACGGGCAGATAGTGATGACGGCATCAGCGCCGGTGTCCTTTATCATTTCCGCTTTTGATTTGGATAAATCCATTGCGATTTCAGGTTTTCCGGATTTAATTCCACCGCCTGCACCGCAGCATTGGCAAGGATATTTCATTTCCTCAAATTCAACACCAGGGATTTTTTCAATGATGTTTCTAGGTGCGTCCTTGATTCCTTGTCCCCTGCCCAAATGGCATGGGTCATGGTAGGTCACCTTCATGTTGACCTCTTTAAGTTTGCTGGTGTCAAGCTTGTCCTCGAGAAACTCGCTGATGTCCATGACATTCAGTTTTGAACCGAATTCAGGGTGATTGTTTTTCAATGTGGATCCGCAACCGGAACAGATTGTAATGACAGTGTCGTAATCCTTGAACACTTCCTTATTCTTATCTACAAGCTCCTGAACAAGATCGGTCTGTCCTGTCCTGAGCAATGGGGAACCGCAGCAAACCTGTCCTTCAGGTACATCAATGTCGATTCCATTCTCCTTGAGGACTTTGACCAGGGTGTGTCCGATTTCCGGAAACTTGTAATCAACCATACATCCTGTGAAGAATGCCACTTTTGAACCGGTATCATTTGTTGCTTCCTCGATGAATGGTGTCTTTTTGGTCTTAACTGATCTGCCGGTCTTTTCAATGTTTTCCTTAAATTCAACATGCTCCGGAAGAGGACCTGAACCGTTTGCAACTGCAACAGCCCTCATCTTCTCAATAGCATCGCCGAATGTGTTGATGTTTTTAGGGCAAACTGATAGGCATTTGCCGCAACTGGTACAATTGTACAATCCATCATCCAATGCCTCTTTAAGCCTGTCAAAATTGTCTCTTGGGTCGGTTTCGAATTTTCTGATGTATCTCATCAGGTAAGGTCCGCCAAAGTCTTCTGTTGCAATGTTGACGACAGGGCAAGTTGAAAGACATGAGTAACATTCGATACAGCTTCTCACCTTTTTAGTGTCCTTTGTGTCTTCTTTAGTGATGCTGGTGTTAAGTTCACTGCATTCGTGGTCGCATTGAAGAGATAATTCCAAATCTTTAACTTTTGCTTCTATACTTGATTTGTCAACAATTAAATCTTTAATAACTGGGAAATTGAGCGGTTCTATTATCGCTCCGTCTTTAATTTCTTTTTGACAAGCTAGTGCTCCATTTCCTTTGAACAATATTCCGCAGGATCCACATTGTCCTGCTCTACATGAGCTTCTAAAACTAATGTCTGCGTCATATTTTTCATTTATAGCTTGTAATGCATCCAAAACTTTCATATGGGGTGTTTTTTCTATTTCATAACACTCCAAATGCGGTTCGGTATCGGTTTCACTATTGAACCTTGAAACATAAACTTTAATCATTTTCTCTTCTCCCAAAGTTAAAAATTTAATCATTATATAGTATATTGTTTATTATATAAAAGATGATTGTAATTTAATCGGGATATTTTTTTTAGGTTTAATGGGAATATTCGATAATTTCGACTTGAATAAATTAATTTTAAATATTCTATTGGACATATTTTATATTGTATAAATTATAATTTGAGGAAAATATAATGAATCTAAAGGAATTAGTTACTGGAGTTTCTGGTGATAAACAATTTTTATTAGGTAATGAAGCTGCTGTTAGAGGAGTAATAGAGGCAGGTGTTTCTATTGCAGCTACATACCCTGGAACTCCATCATCAGAAATTGGAAATATCTTATCAGTATTGGCTAAAGATGCCAATATATATTTTGAATTTTCTACTAATGAGAAAGTTGCAATGGAAGTTGCAGCAACAGCTGCCGCTTCAGGATTAAGGTCATTCACATTCATGAAGCATGTGGGCTTGAATGCATCTGCAGACTCATTCATGACAACCGCCTACTCAGGGGTTAACGGTGGAATGGTCATTTTGTCAGCTGATGACCCATCACTTTTCTCATCTCAAAATGAACAGGACACCCGTAATTATGCAAAACTGGCCAACATGCCAATTCTTGAACCGTCAAACTGTCAGGAAGTAAAAGACATGGTTAAATATGCATTTGACTTGTCTGAACAATTCAAGATACCTGTGATTGTCAGAACAACCACCCGGGTATCTCACATGAGAGGCATAGTCGAATTCGGAGATGTGGCAGACAACTCATCAAACAACGAGGACCATTGGAAGAGGGGTCACTTCAACAAGGACCCGTCAAAATATGTTCCGGTTCCACAGTTTGCAGGAGACATGCACATTAGATTATGGGATAAGATTCATAAAATCAATGAATTGACCAATCAAAGTGAATTCAACCGTGAAGTTGAATTGGCTGACAATAAGAAATACGGCATAATCTCTTCAAGCAGCGCATACAACTATGCCCATGACGTATGCAAATTCAACAATCTTGACTTCAACATTTTAAAACTCGGATTCTCATATCCCTTCCCAAATGAGAAGGTTGCCGAATTCCTAAAGGACCTGGATGAGGTTTTCATAGTTGAGGAAGTTGACCCTATCATTGAAAGGGACACTTTAGCCGTAATAGGTAAGGAAAAGCTTGACGTGACAGTTCATGGTAAATTGGATGGCACTTTCCCATTATACCATGAGTTCAACTCAGATATTGTTGCCGACGGATTGAATAAGATTCTCAACTTCCAGGAAAACACTGAAATCAAGTATTCACCAAGTCTGGAAAAATTACAGGAAGACATTCCATCACGTGCACCAGTATTATGTGCAGGATGCCCTCACAGGGCAATGTATTATGGAATCAACATTGCAATAGAGGAAATGGGATTGAAACCTGCTGATGTGGTTTTCGCATCAGACATCGGTTGTTACACATTAGGAATCAACCCTCCTTATAATGCGGCCGACTACCTGTTGTCAATGGGATCCAGCGTAGGGGACGGCTGTGGATTTTCAGTTTCAACAGACCAGAAGGTTGCAAGCTTCATTGGAGATTCAACATTCTTCCACAGCGGCGTTTCACCATTGATCAATGCAGTTCACAACAAGCACAATTTCGTATTGACCGTTCTTGACAATAGAATAACTGCAATGACCGGCGGACAGCCAAACCCTGGTATTCCGATTGATGGAATGGGGGATGAGGCTCCGGAAGTCTCAATCCGTAAACTGGCCCTTGCATGCGGTTGCGATTATGTGCGTGTAATCAACCCATTCAACCTGGACCAAGTCGTCAAGACATATAAGGAAGCATTTGAAAGAGATGACACTGCAGTTATCATATCCAAGGCACCATGTACTCTAATCAAAGGCTTAACCAAAAAACCTCCAGTGCAATTAGTGGAGAAGAACTGCAATAACTGTGACAAGTGTGTAAGTGAACTGGCATGCCCAGCCATTTCAAAAGTCAACGGCAAAATCACCATTGACCAATCACAGTGTGACGGATGTAACGTGTGCATACAAGTATGTAAGTATGGTGCTTTAGAGGCAGGTAGGTGAGAAAATGGATAATCATTATAGTATTTATATTTGCGGCGTTGGCGGACAAGGAATCATTAAAACCTCAACAATCATAGGTGAAGCTGCAATGAACCAGGGATTGGATGTGGTTATGAGTGAAATTCATGGAATGTCCCAAAGGGGAGGTTCAGTATCCACAGAACTCAAGATTGGAGGATACAATTCATCAATCATACCTAAGCAGGCAGCGGACATGCTCCTTTCATTCGAGCCAATCGAAACCATCAGGGGATTGGATAAGGTAAACTCACAAACCAAGATAGTTTACAACACTCATCCTATAATTCCTTCATCCACAAACAAGCCTTACCCTAGCGTTGACAGCATAACAAAAACATTAAAGGAAAACTATAAGCATGTGCTGCCGATTGAGGGAACAAAACTTGCAATTGAGGCAGGTAGCGTATTGGCTTTGAACATGGTTTTGCTTGGTGCAGTGACTGCTGATGACAAATTCCCACTGACAAAAGAATCAGTCATTGACGCAATGAAAAATAATCTAAAACCTAAATTCCATGAAATGAACTTAAAGGCTATTGAAAGCGGATACAAATCCATAAAAGGTTAATATTTAAATAGTATTTAAAATAAAAATTTAAATAATAGAGAGTTGTGGTATTATGGCTTACAGAATTGATAACGCTATTGTGAAAAAAGACAGGAACGGTAAAGTAACATTAATTGATCCAGAAAATGTTTTCAAGGATGAGGATGCTTTCATTGCTATTAAAAGTGATGATTTAATTACAATTCAACTTTTAATTAACGGCATCTTGAAAAATGATTTTCAAAGCTGGAGAGAATTAGGAGCAATTCCTGAAAACGAACCACTCAAAAGCCTTTTCGTGCGTTTAGGTTATTCAAAAGAAGATATAGCTAAATTATTAAAAGAATTCTAGCTATCTTTTTTTCACTTATTTTTTTTAAAAGCAGTTATTTTAGATTTTTAATTATTATAAAATAAAAAAGGAGATTAGAAAAGATATTGCTCTTTTCTATAATTCTTTAATATCTGATTCTTCCAATATTTTCACGTTGCTGTTTTCCAAAACATCAATGGCCTTTTCCATATTTTCCAGCCTCATGGCAACAATCGCTTCATCAGTTTTGCTGCTTACAAAAGCGTATAGGTATTCGAGGTTGATGTCCTTTTCATCAAATATTGCTAATGTTGAATTCAATCCGTTTGGTTCATCAGGAACTGCTAAAACGATTACTTCATTTTCCTTAACAATGAAATTGTCTTTTTCAAGTGCCTCTATTGCTTTAGCATTGTCTGAAACTATCAATCTTAAAATACCATATTTTGTTGTATCTGCAATGGATAACGCACGGATGTTGATGTTTGCTTTTGCTAATGTGTCAATTGCTTTTTTAATTCTTCCTTCCTTGTTTTCTACAAAAATTGAAATTTGCTTAACCATTTTCTCACCTATTCAAAGTCCCTTTCATCAATTACGCGAACAGCTTTACCTTCACTTCTTGGAAGTGATTCAGGTTCACAGATTGTAACGTCAACTCTGATTCCTGTTTCTGATCTGATGGATGCCTGAATTTGCTTTTCGACTTTTTCCATTTCTTTCATTTCATCGAAGAATAACTCCTTGGAAGCTTCCACCTTGACTTCCACTTCATCTAAAATGTCAGGTCTTGTTACATGTATCATGTAGTTAGGGCTGGCTCCTGTAACTCTGAGCAGTGCCTTTTCAATTTGTGATGGGAAAACCATGACTCCTTTGATTTTAAGCATGTCATCGCTTCTTCCGGTAATCCTGTCCATTCTGATTGTTGTCCTTCCGCATTCACATTCATCATCCATGAGTGCTGTCAGGTCTTTTGTTCTGAATCTTAAAATAGGCATTCCGGTTTTGGTTAGGGAGGTCAATACCAGTTCTCCCCTTTCGCCATGCTCAATGGTTTCACCGGTTTCGGGATTTATGATTTCTGGGTAGAAATGATCGTCCTGTATGTGCATTCCGTTTTGACAGTCGCATTCCTGAGCAACGCCCGGACCCATCACTTCTGTTAAGCCGTAAATGTTATGGGTTTTAATTCCAAGGGAGGTTTCAATCCTGTCCCTTAATTCGGAAGTCCACATTTCAGCTCCATGAATTCCTGCCTTTAGGTTTATGTCGTCAAGGGAAATTCCAGACTTTTCAAGAGACTCTCCCAGGTATGCTGCATAAGATGGGGTACATGTTAGGATGTCGCTTTGGAAATCAACCATTGTGTCCAATTGTCTTTGGGTGTTTCCTGCTGAAATCGGAATTGTGATTGCTCCCATCCTGTTTCCACCATGGTGGATTCCAAATCCTCCGGTGAACAATCCGTATCCGTAAGCATTTTGAATGATGTAGTCCTCTTCAGCACCGGCCATTTTCAATCCACGTGCTATGCATTCTCCCCAAATGTCCAAATCGTTTTGGGTGTATGCGGTCACTGTTGGTTTTCCTGTGGTTCCGGATGATGCATGCACTTCCACGATTTCCTCTCGAGGAACTGCGAGCAATCCTAATGGGTATGCTTGTCTTAAATCGGTTTTTGTTGTAAAGGGAATTTTTTCAATGTCTTTCAGTGTCTTGATGTCTTCTGGTTTTAAACCAATTTCGTCGAATCGTTTTTTATAAAACTCCACATTTTCATATGCTAGTTTTACAGTTTCTTGAAGTCTTTTTAGTTGAAGTTCTTCTTTTTCTTCTTTGCTCATACATTCTGCTTTTTCATTCCAAAACATAGTATCCCTATTATATTTGAATTTTTTTCATTATGTTTAATTATTGGTTCTCATGAATAAAAAACTTTGTTGTACTGTTTAGAATTCCATTTCACGTAGAAGTAAATATTGATTTTAACTTGTTTTTTTACAAACTGAAATCAATTATTACTTTATGCTTGATAAAGCTTTTTATAT
>NZ_CACYJE010000039.1 GCF_902774605.1 uncultured Methanobrevibacter sp. | reverse complement strand
CTCGTTCGACTTGCATGGCTTAATCGAATCCCAATAGCAGTAACATCTGCCAGGATCAAACAGAATTGAATCACATAACAGACATAATAAGTATAAAGTATTATGAAGTACGCTAAAATATAGACGAGTATTACACTAAACTAGTTTGTAACTAATTCACCACATACTACAAAACCAACATCATACTTGAGAAAATTCAAGTACTCACTAATGTATAGCTACATGCGGAAAAGCAACCATCATAGTAAAAATTGTTCCATACAATGTTACTTAGGTCATCGCCATAAAACACATAGCACATCTGATAGGCAGACAAATTTTATTAACAAAGTCAATTAAAAAACATTGCAAAAAATTTTAAAATATTTAATAAATTTCTAATAGCGCCCTATAAAATCAGATGACACTTTTTAAAATGTATTTTTAAAAAAATAGAATTTAATTAAAAAATCAAAATAACTTTTTGGAAAATTGAAAAAAATTGATCTGAAAAAAAATGATTGTGAAAATTATAAAATTAAAAGGAGTCCATAAGAATTGGACCCACCACACCTAAAAAAAATAACAACTAGTATATAAATGTATCCTTTAATCTAACTTTTTACGTATAACAGAGATGATTCTGGTTAAACTTCTATGCATTTTAATGCCATATTGCTCCACAATTTCGAAGCCAACATCATCAACCATCGGCTTTAAGTCAACATAATGTGGAGAGGCCATGCACAGGTAAGCATCATCCTTCATATTATCATATATTGCATGGAAGAACTCATTGAAAATTTCCTCTCCATCAACATCACCTGTGGATGTGGAGATTCCGTAAGGAGGGTCTGTAACGACACTGGAAACTTTTTCATACATTTTGAGTTCGCGAACATCCAAATGAAATGTCCTGTAATCGGTTATACCATAATACTCCAGGTTGATTGCCGTACCGTTTTTCATTTTCCAGTAAACATCCGAGCCAACCACCTTGCAGCCTATCAAACCTGCCTCGATCAATATTCCGCCGGTACCGCAGAAGGGATCAAGCAGCAATTCCCCTGCCTTTATCCTTGACAGGTTAACCATGCATCTTGCAAGTTTAGGATTCATTGACCCAGGGTAGAAGAATGGTCTTTTATGAGGCTTGCTGTCCTCAAAATGCTTTTTATCCAATTTGATTCTTTCAATGCCCACATATAAATCATTCTCATGTGCAACTACACGCACCAATGTTTTCGGTTTAGACAGGTTTACCTTGATGCCATTAGAATTATCAAGAATCAATGTGCCCAATTTTCGCTCATATCCTACAGTGTCTATTTCTGAGCGGATCCTTTTGACGCGCACTGCAAAGCTCTCAACTATGTATTGTGACCAATCAAATGTTGAAACATCCCCCTCCAGATTCTCGACTGTGGTTTCCAATAGGAATTCATGCACCTCATGAGTGTATCCCAGTCTTCTTGTCAGTGTCTGATAATAATCCATCAGGTTTTCCTGTGAAATTTCTCTTAGGATAACTATTCCTTCAGTTATGTGGTCTATTTCAGCATCAATGTTTTCACATTCCATCACCGCTTTCAGTTCGGCCAGCGGCAGTTCGGGATGTTCCTGTGATTGTATACATAATAATTCCATCAATATTCACCTAAATCCAAATATGTTAATTATCTTCTTGAAAAGAAATGTCGGCATTATTTTAAATATTAAACCTCTTTTAATAAATTCTTTTACCAATGTTGACTGCTTGTCCATGTCACCATATTCCGAGATTATCCTTTCGCAATCATTCTGGCGAAGCTTCATGAAGAAGTAGTCGAGGTCCTCATCCGAAAGCAGGCCTAATGTCCTTTGAACCTTGAACTGGTAGCTGAATTCCTTGTGGTATTTCTTGTGGAATTCCTTTTGATAATCCCTTAGCAGGTTGATGTCATCGTTTTCAACAGCATTTGCAACATGCCTGCTTGCCATCTCGCATGCGTCAAATCCAATAAGCAGCCCACCGCCGGATGTTGGCTTGACCTGTCCTGCCGCATCACCGATCAGAACCGCATGGCCCTTGACAAGAAGGTTTTTTTCATTGAATATTGGTATGAATCCCTTATACTTTTCAATTATTTCATATTCGAAATTTTGATTTAAAAAATCGTTCAGCATATCGTTTTGCTGCTTGTGAGTGTGATTTGAGAACAGTCCCACTCGGAATTGATTGTTGCCTAACGGTATGACCCATAAAAAGCCCGGCAGGATGTCATTTGTAAGGTATGTGTCGACATATTCATCAATGGAGGCTATTGAATCTCTGAATGATTGAATGTTTTCATCGCTTATCTCCACCAGCATTTGGGATGCGTTGAAGTTGGATTGGGTGTTGCCCATCTTTTGGGACAGCCCTGAGTTGTATCCCTCGCATCCTATGATGACTTTTGAGTTGATTTGTGTGCCGTGTGAAAGATAGGTGATTCCATTTTCGATATCGTAATC
The DNA here is from genome assembly GCF_902774605.1 of uncultured Methanobrevibacter sp. GTDB lineage: Archaea > Methanobacteriota > Methanobacteria > Methanobacteriales > Methanobacteriaceae > Methanocatella. Next base: position 15,539 of record NZ_CACYJE010000039.1, on the reverse strand, counting down.
GATGGCCTTTTCATTTATGAATTTCACGCCGTTTTCAATGGCTCTTTTGAACAGGTGCTCGTCATATGCAATCCTGTCAATTATATATGCCGCGTTTTCCTGCTTTTCAACTTTTAAGATATGATTTTGAGTGTGGAGAAACGCGCCTTTTACAGTGTTTAAAATCAGATTGTCGGGCAGTTCATTATAGTCAAATATATGTTTGCTTAGGATTCCTGCGCATTGCAATGGGTATCCGATCTGATTTTTCTTATCGACCAGGGTGACATCAAGATTTTTTTGACTTAAATAGTATGCAATCGTGGAGCCTACTGGTCCTGAGCCTATTATTACAACTTCACTGTCCAAACTCATATGAATACCTTATCTTTTAAACTTGTCAAAATGTCTTTGAATGGCATCGTCTGATGAATCATCTATATCTTGCGCATCATTTCTGTCGAATTGATCGACACCATCATTATAATAAAGTTCAGTGCCATTATCCTGATAGTAATCCTCATTAGTGTATGAATGCTCATTCATATCTTGGCGATAATGGCTTTCCTCATAAGGGCTGCTTGGGGCATTGTTGAACCCGTTATTGTAAGGCTCGTACTCATAGGTATGGCGCCTCTGGTTGATGCTACCCAAATCCTCAGGGTAATACTCATAATCCCTTCTTGGAGGATAATTGCTTTCATGGGTTATCGGAGTGATAGGCTCATACTCGTCATAATAATCATTCCTGCCAAGATAATCATCATTCTGCGGTTGGAAGCCCCTGTCAAAACTATTTGGTTGATGATGAGGAATGTTTTGGGGAGGGGTCTGGAAATTATTGTGACCAACCATTCTTGAAAAGATAATCTCCTCCACCTCTGACGGATTGGAGATGTTTTTCAGCACCATTTGATTGTTGTCGTAGGCGCTGAATACTGAAACGGACCCGACATTAAATAACCTTGCCAGAAAACTTTGGGAAGTGTTGATGTCCTGAATTGTCGCATAGGGCATGTAATTCTTCTTTGTTGACAATACTCCTGACTGGATGATTATTTTGGAGTCGGTCAATGCGTACTCAATGGAATACCATCCGACAAGCTGCCATATTATATAGACTACATCAATAAGAATGATGACAAAAAAAGCGATTGCAGTGTATCTTGTCAAAGCGAGATTGATATGTGAAACCAAGTAAACCTGCATCTTGCCTACAAACTGGATGGCAATTGGTGAGACAAACAATATCACTGCCAATAAAACAATGCCGAAAATAGCCTTTTTGCAACCTAAAAGCATATTTGGCTTGGTTTTGTAAATGACCCTATCTCTAGGATTTTCATCATTTTTATTGAATAACATAATTATACTATTAGAATTTACTTTTAAATAAAGTTTTACAAAAAAAGATTGAAAAAATAAGCCTCAGCTCGCCCATCATTCATCACGTATCAGAGCTCATAGGGTTCATCATTGGCTTATTTTTACTTATGAAATTTATCCGAACATTACTCCTGCTTCGGACTTGAACAATTCGTCTTCCTTGGATTTGCTCATTACCTTCTCGATGGCATCCATGAAGTCTGACACCATGATCTTATCACGTTTGTCACGAATTGCAAACATACCTGCTTCAGTACATACCGCCTTGAGGTCTGCACCTGACAGTTCATCTGTGAGCTCAGCAAGCAGGTCTATGTCAGCCTCTTCATCAAGGGACATGTTCTTGGTGTGGATTTTGAGAATTTCACGTCTTCCGTCAATGTTTGGAAGAGGAACTTCTATGAATCTGTCAAAACGGCCCGGACGCAATAGCGCAGGGTCAAGGATATCAGGCCTGTTGGTTGCACCGATGATACCGATGTCTCCTCTTGACTCGAATCCATCAAGTTCTGCGAGCAATTGCATCAATGTCCTTTGAACCTCACGGTCCCCGCTGGTTGAGCTTTTAAGCCTTTTGGCAGCGACTGCATCCAATTCGTCTATGAATATGATTGCCGGTGCTTTTTCTTTAGCGAGCTCGAACACTTCACGAACTAATCTTGCACCTTCACCTATGTATTTCTTAACGAATTCTGAAGCCACGATTTTGATGAATGTGGCGTTGGTTTCGTTTGCAACAGCCTTTGCAAGCAGGGTCTTACCGGTTCCAGGAGGTCCGTATAACAGTATTCCTTTAGGAGGTTCGATACCTACCTTCTCGAATAGTTCAGGTTCGGTCAATGGAAGCTCTACGGTTTCCTTGACTTCTATGATTTGCTCTTCTAAACCACCGATTTTATCATAGGTAATGTCCGGCTTGGTTTCGATTTCCATTCCTGAAACGTTTGCGTCTTTTTCTGACGGCAAGACTTCAACAATACCGAATGTCTGTTGGTTTAGGGCCACTCTTGAACCTGGCACCAATAATTTTTCATCTAAGAATTTTGAGTAATTGACGAGGAAACTAGGTCCGGTGCTACTTTTCACGGTCATTCTGTGATCATCTAAAACTTCAGTGATTGTAGCGATTACTAGAGGTGGAGATCTGAATCTATCCACTTCAGAACGTAAAGATTTAGCTTCTCTTTCCAGTCTGATTTTTTCATTTTCTATTAATACTTTATCCTTTTCCAATTTCCTAACTTTCCACATTAAGTTACTTTTAGCTTTGGACTTTTCTTCTCTGAGTGAGTCAATCTCTTCTTGCATCAATTCTACTTTTTCGATTAACTGCTCTTTTGAAGAATTTTCCAAATCATTAAAATCATCCATGTGAATCATCTCCAGTTAGTTTAATGTAATTTTCTTTCATTAGAATGATATTACATTTCATGATAAATTTTTTACAACATGTTACTTTAATAACAATTAGTAACTTTAAAGTATTTAAAGGTATTCATTTTAATCCATACTAACAATTATTAAATAATACTATAAATATATATTTAATTAAAAAAAATAGGAGACCTGATTAACATGGAATGTGAAATTTGTGGTAAACCAGTACCAGAAAACAATCCAATAAGAGCTAAAATTGAAGGATCAGTGATGGTCGTATGCAAGGAGTGCTCAAAACTAGGAACAATACAAAAGGCACCACCTAAACCAAAATATGTAAAGCAAAACAATAAATCAAAAAGACCAGCTGCAACCAGAAGCAGGAACAGGAACTATTCCAGAAACGATGAACCTTCAGAAGAGCTAATTGAAGATTTCAGCTTTGAAGTGAGAAAAGCAAGAGAAGCGAAAGACTGGTCTCGTGAAGAGTTAGGAAAAAGAATAAATGAAAGAGTGTCCGTAATTTCCAGAATAGAAACCGGAAAAATGACTCCTGACACTAAGCTTACAAAGAAACTGGAAAAAGCGTTAAACATTAAGCTGCTTGAAAAAGTAGACAACATTGACCTGAATCAATTCATAAGCAGTTCATCAGGCGAACGTACACTGGGCAACGTAATGAAAATTAAGAGGAAATAGCTATTTGACATAGCTATTTAACTTATCATTTTTAATATGCCTTTCTTTTTTGTTAATCTTATAATCAATCATCCCATCATTGACAGCCTTATTGGAATGATATCCCTTGAATTCCGGAGCTTTGTTTAAAACATACTCCAATTTAGAATAAGCACCGTATTCATCACTGACAACCACAACATGTGCTGGAGGATGAATCTTTTTTATTTGCATGATACTTAATGTAGTATCTTCCTTTACGAAAAATGCTGTAGCGACATTGGACTTGGTCCTTAGCTTTGAATTTAAAATGCCTTCAACCAATGAGTCAGCAAAAGCCGCATCAACGATTTTAGGCTTGGAACTTAAATTCAAATTGCCATGACGTTCCATATCTGCAATTGCGTTAAGTAATTTTGAATTGTTTTCCCCTCTAATTAGAATTAATGCCATAATAATCACAAAAAAATAAAAATAGATGATTATCATCTATTTTGGAAAGATTTTAACAGTCTGCTTCTAAATACAACTAAGAGAATCAGGATAATGCCTACTGCAGTCTGTATACTGCCCAGTATGTTCAGGATATTTCCGTCAATAGGCAAGTCCCATGCAGGGGATGACCTGTCTCCCGGAAGCGCATTGTAGTATACTCCAACAGCCTTTGAACCCTGTTTTACGTTAAGGTCCTTAGGCTCAACATGATCAACTCCCATTAAAAGACCATTATTAATACCTCTGTTTATTGAGCCTGCAATGGCAGATGCATCGTATCCGTACTTGGCAACTGATGCCTCAACGATTTCTGCAGTGGTTGAAGACACACCCGGCTTATCAGTACCGTAAACTGATACACTTACCGCATTTGAACTGACGGTCAGTGCTGAACCCAATGCCTCATATGCATATACGACCCTGATTTCTCCTCCGCAGACCGGACACCTGTCATATGCTTCGGCGGCAGGGTAACCCATAGCCCATCCGCAGTCGTCACAGACCTTGGAGTATTCAGAATCCATCGCGTAACCCGTTACGTTCATGTCCTTAGGTGTGAACATGTCGTCAGTGGATATTCCTGATATCAGGTTTACACCACCACCCCCGTATTTCTCACCGGAGTCACGGGCAACTTCACCCATTGCTTCTGAAAGAATTGTTGTAGCGGAATAACCATCCCTAATCATTTTTCCAATGTTCATTGCAGTTTCCTTTCTTACGGTATCTGCTGTACCGTATAATGGGTTTCCTGCAGTGTTCCTCAAGTGAATAATGGCTCCTTTTTGACCTGGCTGCAAGGTTGCCACACCACTGCTGTATGGAGTTACCTTAATTTCATTGCTTGCATCATCAACGGTTATGACATAAGCGTTGAATGATCCTCCGATTGCCGCTCCAATATTTGGACCTCCGACCAATAGACGAGCTCCCTTATACTGGGATGCAAGGGCTGCTGCTGAAGCTGCTGATGCATTGTTCTCCAAGCTTGCTACCGCATCGACAATTGATTCCAACCTTGTATCTGAACTACCGGTACCCCCTGAGAGCACGGCAAAATGATTGTTTTTTGACATTAAAAATGTGGATTGGAACATGTTTTCTGCAAAGGACATACTTCCTGCAGCTGCACCATTCGGATCGTTACCGCTCGGGTCGGTAATGATCATGATGTTACAGGTAGCGGCCACGCTGCTCATGGTCATTAAGAATATGATTAATGATATGATTAAAATATGAAACTTCCTCACTTTTATCCACTCGCTCCGTTATTTGTTTTATTCTCGAATTCAACAGATGAAAAGTCTTCGATAACTGTTACTGTAACAACGCCAGTATTCTTATCTACTTGAACATCCGCAGCAGTTATAGGTTGTACGGATGTACCGGGCACTGTTGACCGTGTTGCAAATTCCTGCGCCGTCTGTATCGCATCCTGCAGCGAAACTTCTCTTTTAGAAGTCTTTAGGACATCATCATATATTATACTTCCATCCCTGAAACCTGCTTGCATCACATTTCCCCTGATGGTATCTACCGGAACAATATCGTTTCCTTTAATGATTACTCCTGAAATCGGAACACCATCCATTACATCATCAGAAGAGGCGAAAGCGACATATGTGATTAAACGACCGCAAAGAATTAAAATAAACGCCAATAATAAAATTATTAATGTGTCTCTCCTAATCTTTATAAACATGTTTATTTCCTCTTAGCCTCAATATCCATTCGTGAGAATAGAATTTATACATTTATTATATTAAATTGATATGATATTTAAATTTATTATATGACATCATTCAAAAGTGACTCTGCAGGATCCATTCCCTGAGCCCCTATCAATAAAATGACATCATTTTCACCGGCTTTACTGCATATATCACCTAAACAGTCTTTAAGGTTATCAAAATGAACATATGCAATGCCGTTCTCGTTTAAGGTATTGAAAAATACCTCGCGCTCATCATCCTCAACAAAATTCAAATCATTAACGACATCATTGCTTGAAGACAAATACAACTCCATATCATCAGTCATTGACTCAACCAACGCATCAACATTAAGTTGATTGATTTCAACACCTCTAGAACCCCTGATTGCACATGCAACATAAAGCTTCTGGTTTTCAGGAAGCATTTTAAGGGTTTCTGAAATTGTCGCCTTGATTCCGTCAGGATTATGGGCGAAATCATCAATGATTAGGGGTTTGTCATTTAACTTTGCAAAGCGCCTGTTCAATGCCTTGTATGATTTAACTCCATCAACAATCTTATCCATTTCGATATCCAATGATATGCATGCTCCAATGGCTGATAAAATGTTTTGTATGAAATGACTGCCCTTGAATGGCAATTCATCGATTGATAGGATTGGATTGTTGTCATAGATTATGTTTTCCCCATCAAAATAAACGGAATTTCCCCCATCCAGTGGAGACATTGAAGTGTAGAATGGATTTTCAGCATCCATTTTCATGACCCATTCATCATCATGGTTCAAAACTGTCACGCCATCGCCAATGGCTTCTGGAACCGCTTTTATTTCATCATAAACATCCTCTATTGAGTTAACAAGGCCAATATGGTCCATTGCAATATTTGTTATCACACCGACTTTCGGCTTGATTGCTCCGCTCATCAATGCGGCATGGTTTTTCATTAGCTTGTCCAACCATCCTTGAACCTCAGACACTTCAATGACCAGATAATCAAGGTTTCCATTCTCTATCACTTCATCGGATATCAATTTGGAAACCATCGGGTCAATCAGGGTGTTGAATTCTGATTCGCTGTCCGTGTTTGTAAGCACATGATAACCGGCATTGTTGAGTATATGATATATTAGATGTGAGGTTGTGGATTTCCCGTTTGTTCCTGTAATGACGATGTTTGTTGAGTCGGGAGAATACTTCTTAATGGTATGCTTTAATGCATAGGCGTTTGCAAGCTCAATCTTGTCTGTAACGATCAGCGGGAAATTCAGTCTTTCTGCGGCTTCAATGGCTCCGTCTTTAGGATTTTGTGTTATGAGGCAGGCAATATTCTTGTTGAATGCCATCTGTATGCCTGTTCCATTAATCCAGTGCCTGATTACAATGTCGCCTGTATGGGCATCATTCAGGAATGTGAATTTTCCTGTAAAACCGTCTATTGAGAAAAAATCATTGTTGCCCAATAGCTTTCCTTCCACTTTCCTTGTCAGGCGTTGAATGTCGCCTATTCTTTTATTTTCTGCCTTGTTTATTACAGGCTTATCCTCATCATCATCCTTATTTAAAAATGGTATTCTTTCCCCAACCTGCCTGATTAAACCGGGAGAGCTCTTTGATTTTTCGCTCTCTTCAAGTTTTGACACGTACTCCCTTGCGATTTCCATATTGTCTATTACAATCAATGGGAAATTCAATCTTTCAGCCTCTTCGATAGCCCCATCTATTGGATTGGGGGTGATGAGGCAGGCAATGTTTTTAGTGAATGCCATTTCAACTCCCGTGGAGTCTATGGTTTCCCTTATTACAATGTCTCCCGTGTGTGCATCGTGAAGGAAAGTCATTTTTCCTGTAAATCCGTCAAGCGAGAAAAAATCATCGTTACCGTAAAGTTTTCCATTTATAGAATTAGTTAAATCGTTAATATCCATCGTTATCACCAAAAAAAGAAAGGATTAATTAGAATACATACATTTTAGCGAGTATTCCAATTATGCATAGTAATGCGGTAGACCCCCAGTAGGTTAATACAATCTTGATTTCTGACATGCCATAATGATTTAAAGTGTGATGTAGGGGTTCTACTGGTAATTTAATAACATGTGCCCTGTGAAGCAGACTGACAACAACTGATATGATTGGCACTCCCAATGCAAGGACTCCGAAGTATGGAATGTCACATACCAGTACGGCAGCGGCGTATCCTGTACCCAATACGAATGATCCTGTATCTCCCATGAAGATTGATGCGGGATATTTGTTGAATACTAAAAATCCTAGGCACAATCCGGACAATATTAAAAACGGCGGGATTACTGTTGCCTGTCCGAAGAGATATCCGTAGGCGCAGCATGCTATTGATGCGATTCCTACAATTCCTGCTGCAAGACCATCCATTCCATCAATAAGATTCACTGCATTGATACATCCGAGAATTGCTATTACTACAACTGGAATAGCCAATAGGCCGAGTGTAAATCCTCCTAATGTTGTGACTACACCGGTCAAACCCAAGAATATTCCCAATACTATTTGACAGATTATCTTTTCAAGTTCTTCAGGTTCGGTTTTAATCGGCACTTCACCCACTACTTCCACTTTACCTTCCTTAAGCAAATCATCCACTTCTGCTTTTGCTTTTGGAGTAGCTACACGAACTTCCTCTTGAGGTTCAACGTCAAGTCTTCCAAGTGTAATCACTTCATTGGAAATGTTTACAACTATCTTTTGAATTTCCTTAACCTTCAATCCTATCAGGTCATCAACCATACCGACGATTCCGCCTGCAAGCATGATGAAGGACACCATAAGGATTGGTGTATTCTGATAGTATAATGCTATGATTAGGGAAATTGTGAATAAGAATGCAATGCCTCCCATTGTCGGGGTTCCACTCTTATGCCTATGTTCACTAACTATCGGATTGTCTGCAATCCTTGCCTTTAGCAATATTCTCCTAACATACCATGTGAAGAATATTGAAGCACATAATGTTATTAAAAAAAGAATTAACAATTCTGTATTATTCATTATTACCACACAATAAATCTTTTAGATTACTAAAATATCTATTTGTAATACTATATAATTATAACTTATAATACAGATTTCATACTAATTTATCAATCAATTTTTCCAAATCACCTTTTGATTTCGCCCTTGCAGTGACTCTTTGATAACCTTGAGGACCGTGAACGACAAAGTCATTATCCTCAAAGGATTTCACAGGATCATTGGGGGATGGGCCCTCATAGTTTCCTATTGGGATTTCAGTTGAATAGTGATACTGGAGCTTGTCGTAAATGTTTGAAAGTGAAAACTCACCGATTGCCATGTTGACCAGCTCGCATAATGAGTTGACGCCGCATGTTGCTGTGGTGAGGTATCTTGTGCCGTTCGGCCTGGTGTTGACCTCAATTGCATACAACTGGTCCCTTTCGGGACTGTACATGAAATCCATTTCGAAGATTCCGTCTGAATCCAGGTTTCTAGCCACCTTGTAGGCAGTGTGCTGAACCAGAATGTTATCCAATCCATTGACCATGCAGGGTCCTGTCTTGGTCTTGTTCAATGGGTGTGTTCCTTCAAGGGTTGTTTCACCCTTATAGATTGGCGGCAGGGCAACATATTCCCCGTTGAATCCCAAAACCTCAATTGAGATTTCAGATCCTTCGATGAATTCCTCACATAATGCCTGGTCAAACTCCTTGAAGTATTCCTCCACATCCTCAATTGACCTTGCAACCTTGATGTCCTTTCCGCCTTGGCCTTCACCTTGCTTCAACACGACAGGCAGGTCCATCTTCAGCTCTTCAGGACCGTTTAATATCTGATAATCAGGAGTCACAACCCCTATTTCATTATAAAATCCCTTGGTTTTGATCTTGTTGGAAGTCAATTCAACCGCTCGAACGCCCGCTGCAATGACTGGAATGCCGTATTCGGCCTCCACTTCCTCTTTCATATGGGCAACGTCTATCAATGGAGGGTCTATGCCTATCAGCGGCACGATTGCATCAACTTTTTGCATCAATGCCACCTGTTTTGGACCGTCCATTCCACGAGGCACGATGAACACTTGATTAGGCAGGTCCAGGTTGATTGCTTCCTCATTGGATTCTGTCAAGACACTTTCTATGCCCTTGCTTTTCACATACCAGTCTATGTCGTCATATAATCTTGAGCCTATAAACAGTAGTTTCATAATATTAATTCCTTTAGAGTTTTTATAAATTCATCAGCGGCCTTTTCAACCTTCGGCGTTGGCTTTTCTCCCCAGTCCATTGATTCGGGTTCGATGCCTACAAATGTTATCTTGAAGTCAGTGTCTTTTTCAAGGTACTTTACAAAGAATGATAGGGACATTGAGTGGGTTGAAATGCCTATGCTTGCAAAATCGTATCTGTCGACTATCTGCATGTCCCCTGGGTTTGAATTCATGAGGCATGCGTCTATGATTATCAAGTGGGTTGGCTTTTCCTTTCTGATTTTGCCTGTGAAGTTTTCAGGCACCGTTTGGCCATCTATCAAAATCAGTTTTTTATTTTCGATGTTTTCGAATTGGAGTTTCTTTATGATGAATGGGCCTATGCCGTCATCGCTTTTAAGTTCATTACCAACTCCCAACACTATCAGTTTTTCACAATCTTTAAGAAAATCACTTAACTGAGATTTTAAGGACATGTTTTTCCACCTTATATGTATTTTGCTTGGATACTTTCTATCCCATTTCCCATTATATATTTTAGTTCAACCTCTATAAAGTCATTTACCTTTACCTGCCTTTCATCCAGTGGTATCAGCAGCGGCGGGTTAAGCATTGGTAGCGGTCCGGCGATGATGTTGTCGTTGAGTTTGGTGTATGTTGTTATCTTCAATCCATTCAACAATCCGCCTTTTATTGCTTTTAGCTTTAAATGGGTTTTGAAATCGGGATTTATATCATCCAAGAAATTCAACTCATCATATACTGCCTGTTCGGATAATGATTCATAATTGATGTTTCCCTCATCCCAGTGAAGGTAATGCCTTTCAAGGCTCACCAATTCCACTGCATTGATCACACCCTGGGGAATGATTTTGCCTCCTTCCTTGAGATAGTTTTTCGCATTGTTCAATGCGGGAATCTGCTCCTCATCGATCAGGGCGGTGTCAAGCATTTCACAAACTATCAAATCCGCCTTTTTGCTGAATTCATGGCTTATGGCATCGGCGTTCATTACGGTCACATTGGGAAATTCCTTCAGATTTTCCTTTGCGCACTCGAATGTTTTGCTGTTTATCTCCAGCGCTATGATTTCATCGAAGCGGTCGACCAAAAAATAGGTCAGCACTCCGCTTCCGCAACCCAAATCATATGCCACACCATTACTTGAATCATACTCCTTAATTGCCTGATAGAAGACTGCTAGTCTGTCAGTGTCCTTCAATAGGTCATTGTGGTATGGAGTGGTTTTGAATTTCATGTTGAAAAAAATAAGAAAAAAAGAGTTTAGTGAGTGTGAGGGTGGTCATGTGAGTGACCAGGTTCACTAAATTCTTCGCCGTTAGCAGTACTTGTTAATTTTACGTGTTCAACACCTTTAAGCCTCATAATTCTTTCGGTCAAATCACGGATTTCAGCAATGTCCCCATTTACAACCACTATTTCCATACAGTATTTGTCGGTCATGTGAATGTGCATGCTTGTGTTGATTTCGTTTCTGAAACTGTGTTGAATTTCTGCAAGGTTTTCCATTACTCCTGTGTAGTGGTGGTCATATATGATTGTGACAATCCCTATTCTTTGTCCTTCCATGGAATTCATCCATTGGTATCTTACGATGTAATCTTGAAGTGCGTCACGAATTCCTTTTGAACGGGACTGATAACCTCTTTCTTTCAATACTTCGTCGAAGTCTGCTAGTAATTTTTTAGGTAATGACATACTTATTCTCATCATTATAAACACATCAAAATTTCTTTTATTATGTAATTTTATGCTATTTTAATTATATAAATATTATGATTAACTTGTAAAATAATATTACTTAACATAATAAAAAAATTGTAAAAAATATTATTCAACCAGCAGGTAATATTCCCCGTCGTCCTTGGTGATTGGTTTTAAAAGGCCTTTGTTTTGAAGGGACAATATAATGTGGTACATCCTGAAATTGCTGATTTCCAAATCCCCATACAGCAAATGACCCTCCAAAGTGTATTTGGAAATGAGGTTCTTATCGTCAACCAATTGCTGAATCAACTTATAGGAATCCTTTTCCTTTTGATTTAATTCAAGCTCTTCCAAATCCTTTTTGGAGTTGACGGTGTTGACTTCCTTTTCGCTTTCAGATAAGATGACCTTATTGTCTTTAAAAATGGCCAAACCTTTACCCTGAAGCTCCTCAAGAATCTGAACCAAATCATACTCATGAAAACCCAAATCCTTCCTTAAAACATTTAAAGGAACGCCTTCGGGATATTCAATAATATATATTTTTATTTGGTCCAAAACAACCTCTTCATTCTTAGTAATAGTTATCATATAATCAGCGAACTCTCAAGATTTATAATAATAATTTAATATTTAATATTACTTAAACATTTAGGATAGCTGCAATTCATTTTCCAATGCCTTTGCTTCCTGACGGTTCTTTTCGGCATTTTCCTCAGGAGTCAAATTGGAAGGCCATGTGAAAAACAACTCAAGGTCATTTACAACCTGGCAGATTGACATGTGAACCAATTCCTTTAACGCTAGGCTTTTCTGAACCCTGTTTAATGAATCAACCTTATAGATCATGTCATGGTCCTTTTTATAAACCTCACGGATTTTGGCTGGGTCCAATTGATTCTGCAAGTCATCCTCGTCATATTCCTCGGTCAATAGCAGGAAGTTTATCAGCTCTTCCTTCTCATCCTCAAAGTCATCGCCCTCATTTTCAATGACCTCATAGAAGTAGCTGCTAACTGACTGGAATACATCGCGTGAAACATTGCCGTTGATGATGTTGTCTATGAACAAGTCAAAAGTTTCTGAAATGTAATACCTGTCGTTTTCCATTTTGGTGTTGAACACCAATTCATTCTCAACATTTGCCACATACTGGATTATTATAATGTCTTTTCCTTTCTCAAAGGATTTAACATCGAATCTGGAATTTTTCAACTTGTAATCGGAATTTACCTTCAATGCATTTTCAACAGCTTCAATGTTTTCTTTTGAAATCTCAATAAAATTTCCATCCATACAATCAACCTACTTAATAATTATATTCTATTGATTATTAAAGTATTTATTCATTGAGACTTATAATAATTTTATGGAAGCTGAAGACATATTAATCGAACTTAAAGAATTGTCATCAAACGATAATGTTTCAAAAGATGAGCTGATGGAAATACTTAAAAGATATGCTCGTATTATCTCAGTTCAGGATTTGATGTTGGCTACAGCACGAATGAGAAAAGACGGAGAGTATGTTCAGAAAAATTATCGTGAAAAATACTTGAAGGTATACATCAAATACTTCATAATGCGCATGAAGGAAGTCAAGGAATTTGACGATTATGATAACGTGAACATTGACAAGGAATCATTCGACACCTCATTTCCAATGCTTGAAAGGACATTCGAAAAGGAAAGGCTGGGCAATGCGGATGACGATAAGTTCCCATTGATATATGTCATTACAGCATTATACACAACATTCATCCTAGAAGAGCCAATCCATCCGGTGGGCAGCGAGTTTCCGGGAAGCATGTTTGTTGAAGAGAGGAATGGCGAATTCTTCTGTCCTGTTAAGGACAATCAAAAGGACAATGTCAATGCGATATGCCACTTGTGCCTAGCCGAGCAAACACCTGACATTTAAGAGATGATACCATGAACATTTGCCTGTACGGATCCGGAAGCCGCAAAACCGATGAAATCTACACTGATGAAGCATACAAATTAGGATGCAGACTCGCTGAAAACAACTATACCCTAGTTTTTGGCGGAGGAGACACTGGAATGATGGGTGCCTGTGCAAGAGGCGTTCATGACATGAACGGCAACTCAATAGGCATTGCACCTGAATGGATTGATGATTTTGAACCATTATGCAGGGAGTGCAGCGAATTCATATACGTTGATTCCATGGATGAGAGAAAACAGAAGTTCTTGGAAAATTCAGATGCATTCATAATCTCCCCCGGCGGAATCGGCACGATGGATGAGTTTTTTGAAATCATCACGCTGCGCAAGCTACATCAGCACGACAAGGAAATCATCGTATTCAACATCAACCATTTTTACGACACCATGCTTAAGATGATTGATGAGATGGGAGAGAAGGGCTTTCTATACAAACAGGAAGAGCTTTTCAAGGTGGCCACAACAATTGATGAGATTTTTAATTACTTGAAATGAACCTATGGAATGGTGAAAATGATTGATAAAACATTGGAAATCGTGAAAAGAATAGAAGACGCCAATAATATTGACATTAAAAAGACAATAGAGAAAGCTGCAACTGCAGGTTATTTGGGCGAAGAGCATTTTTACTGCACTGTTATTGAGGAAGGAGGACTGACCCACACTGTCCCGGAGATACTTGGCGACCCATATAAGTCACAGCCACTTGACAATCTCTATTTTGACATCATATCCAAAGCATTGGATCATGATGGAATTTATATCTCCTTAGGTTACTGCACATCCAATTTATTCATTCCAGATGAGGAATGCGGTGAAATAATTGAATATGATGACTATGATTTGGAAGAGGACGAATATGAGTATATGGTGGAGTATGCTCTAATCACTGCTGATGGCGTTAAAAAATTCAAAGTCTATGCCGAGGAAGGCATTTCAGGCCATGAGCGAACAGAGGATGTTGGTTTGATGATCAACATTTTTGACGGCGACTACAAGGCGTATTTCGCATTAAGGTCAACTGACCAGTGCATGTCAAGTTTCAGGATTCTGCCATTCAGTCTTGATTATCAAAAGGAACACCCATTATCATTGAAAAATCCCATCAATCAAATTTTAATTGGGATGATTGATGAAACAATCGTTTTAAAATAATCATTTACTAAAACACCACTTTTTACCCATTTTCAATTCAACATCAATATTGATTCCATCTCATAATTTGATGAAGTGAAAACAATTTTGTTAAAAGCTTCTTAAATTGCCTTAGACTCATAACGAAAGGTTTTTAAAGGATTTAGAGATAATCTAGACATGGTGATTAGATGGAAGATAAAATATTCAATGTAATCAAAGAGAAAAATGCCAAATCAGCAGGACATTACATGAAGATTTTAGGCATTATTGAGGAAGATGACAGCGTCCAATTCGGAGTTCCTAAAAAAAATCTGGACCTTTTGATTATCCTAAGCAAAATAGGGTTGATTGAAAATGATGCCGAATGCGGAAAGACAATTGACAATTTCCATGACTACCTATACAAGTTGGGAATCAACACCGGCATTGGCCATGGCAAAAAAATGATTATTGATTCAATTAAAGAATATCCCGAATCATTTGAAAGCCTGATGGACATTAATCCTGAAGACATTGTCGATTTTGACATTAAGCCAACATTCATCAATGATTTGAAGGAGAGCATAACCAATGAAAAATAAGATCAACCGCAAAAGTAAAAAATACAAGATTGCTCGTGAAAAACTAAAAGAACTCCTGAATGATGAATCTCAAGTTGAAACCGTTCAAAACATGATCAAAAATAATGAGATTCCCTTTGATATGTTCCATGAGGTTTCACGTGAACTTAGAATGGAGCAGCTTTTCGAGGATTTGAATGTGGACTGGAAAGATTTGATGAATGCCAAAAAGAAAGTCATCAAGCTAGGCCCCAAATCGGAATACCCATTGTTTTCAACATTATACCGTGACCATGATGGCCTATACAAGGTTGAA
>NZ_CACYJE010000038.1 GCF_902774605.1 uncultured Methanobrevibacter sp. | reverse complement strand
TTGAAGCAACATCGGATAATTTTGAGTCCTCATTAGCTTCGGTCAAATCCGCACCTGACTCTTCAATCCCCAATTGATTATCGGAGAATGTTAAATTTTCATTTGCTGAGACTGCTGAAACACTTATCAGAACTGCAGCAATCAACAATAAAACGTATAATCTTTTCATAATAACTTGCACCCCTCATTATCTACTTTAGTTTCAAACACCTTGCCTTCGTATTTCATCCATGATTCCTTAACATCATCAATTGACTCCTCGCTGACCACAGCGGTGAAAGCGGATCCTGTTCCGGACAGGCCTGATGCAATTGCGCCGGCTTGAATTGCGTCAATGGCTATTGCTGAATCAAAGCCCAATGTTGCAGAGTATATCAATCCGTTCAAGTTCAATGCCTTGAAATAATCCTTATTTGCTGCAAATTCATATGCTGTTTCTACCAATGGCGCAAGCACCCTCATGCGGTTTGCATCCGAATCCCCTGATTTTGAATGGAAATTAGGCATGTACACCAAAATTGGATACTCTGGCATTTTCTCTTTTATAATGAATTTTCGATTCTTATTGTCTGTGACGACCACTCCTCCAAAGTAGGATGCGGTTGCATCGTCGAATGAGCCTGTGATTGTAACGCCAGCTTCAAGAGAAGCGTCAATGGCCATGTTAACAACTTCCAAATCATCCAGCGGTTTAAGGTCAAATTCCTGTGAAACAATTGATGAAACCGCCTTAACAATTGCATTGGATGAAGCGCTGCTGCTTGACAATCCGGATGCCATCGGAAGTTTTGATTTTGTTTTCACTTCAACGCCGAAATCATCCTCATCAACATCATAATGGTTGAAGACTTTCCTTACGCACAGTTCCATTAAACCTGTGTCTGCTCCAACGTCATTGCTGCATCTGATGGAATCCTGGATTGGCTTGGCTTCACATTCAATGTCCAATCCTATGCCGAATGCTGAACCGCAGCCTGTTGCTATTGCATTGATGATTGTTGCTGAACCTGGTGATCTTACTGTTTTTTTCATGATTTAAACCTCATCATATGGTATTGTGACTTCTGAGAATTCTTTAGCCCTGTTTCGAGCATTCATGGATAATGCATTTCTCAATTCCTCATCATTAATTATTTTATCTATGGTTTTGGCTATTGATGAAATCTTTCTGGGATTGACCAGCAATCCCACTTCTTCAGTGATGATTTCGGTTATGCCTCCAACATCACTTCCGATAACTGGCTTGCCGCATGCCAATGCTTCAATCAATACCAAACCGAAGCTTTCGGAAAATGAAGGCAATACCAAGACATCGCAGCTTGGAATTATGTCTTCAACATCATTCCTGGAACCTGTGAAGATCACGTCACGGATATTTTCATCAGCCACCTTCTTGTTCAGTTTCTTGAACAATGGCCCGTCCCCGACTATGACCAGGTAATAGTCGCTATTGGATATCTTTTTAGCTTCAATCAATGACTCGACATTCTTCCTTTTAATAAGATTGCCTACAAATAGAACTATCGGCTTGTCGGTGAGTTTATTTTCCTTTTTAAATGAATCGTCGCCATTGTTGTTGAACTTGTCGATATCCACTGAATTCCATGAAATCCTGGTTTTATCGGCTATGCCCACAACTCCTGTGGCGATTATCTCATGCCTCAATGCGTTGCTGACTGCAAACACTCCATCGGCATCCTTCAACACTCCACGGATAGTTGATCTCATGAATGCCTGGGACTTGTACATTTCAAACATGTCCGAACCGTGGGCGGTGACGTATGTCTTGATGCCGTACTGCTTTCCGACCTCAACTGCAGCCGCACCTGCCGGGAAAAGGTAGTGGCCGTGTATAATGTCGATGTCCTCTTTCTCCACCAGTTTCTGCAGCGCCTTCTTGGCGTTCTTCTTAAACATCAATCCCCTTACGCCGGGAATATTGAGTCCCTTTGTTCCGATTACGTGTATTCCATCAATATCCTTAATGTCCTTGTGAGGATAAGTTATAACGTAAACCTCATGGCCTTCACTGACTAGTTTTTTGGATAAGGTATGGATATGCACTCCAACTCCACCAATATGAGGTGGGAACTGACCAACCATAGCTATTTTCATAAAAATAAAACTCCCAAATTCATTATATAATATTATATAATGAAATTATCGTTTAAAAATGTACCTTCCATGTCAACCAATATCACATTCAAATCTATTTCAAAGCGTTGCATGCACCTGTCGCGTATCGCTCGGGCAATGCTGTTTGAAACTTCAACTGAAACATCGAGTTCATTTAAAATATCCATCATATCATCAGTTGTTTTTGAATCGAAGAGTCTTTGAAGGTCCTTATGATTCACACCACACAAGGCGGCATGAGTGACCATTATCTCGCGCCTGCCATCGGCAACGGCATGCTTGGTGTTGAAGATGCCTCCGGCGACCTTGATCAACTTGCCCATGTGTCCGAAGAAAGTGAACTTGTTAATTCCTCTTTTTTCAGCTTCCTCGAACATGAAACCGACATAATTTCCTGTCTGGACAATCTGCTCCTTGGCAATGTCCAATCTTTTCAATGCAAGTTTCTCGCCGATGTTTCCAGGCACAAAAACAAGGTCCTCGATATCGGATGCCAATGCAACATCCAATTGGGTGACTATGGAATTCTTATATGCTTCACTGGACATGGACCTGGCGATGCCTGTTGTTCCGAGAACTGATATTCCGCCGACAATGCCCAGTTTAGGATTCATTGTCTTTTTAGCTATCTTTTCGCCTTCGGGAATGGAAATGGTCACCTTTGCGACTTTCCCTTCAGGCACAATGTCCTTTAAGTTATTGATAATCATGCGGCGGGGAACCGGATTTATTGCATAATCCCCTACAGGCACCTGAAGGCCCGGTTTGGTTATGATTCCTACGCCTTCGCCTCCTGTGATGATGACATTCGATTCCTCTGAAGTCATATCCAACAACTCCACAGTCGAAACAATTGCCAGATCAACGGTAACGTCCGGGTCATTATAGGGATTCTTATGGGCCACCGCATATGCCTTAACATCGGAAATACGTTTGCACTCATCAATGATGATGTCCAAGGTTTTTTTAGGAGTTTCCACCTTGACGCATGCGATGTCTGATGAATCGACAATCACATCCAATGCGGCAAGAGAACAAGCAGTCGCTACAGTACCGGTTGTTACGCCAGTGTAATTATCATTAGTCATTTTAAAAATAAAAAAAGAGAGAATCTATAATTTAGATTCAAGTGCTTTAATAAGGTCTTCTTCAGTAGGTGCGCCAACAAAGGTCACTTCACCGTCGATTACAACGGTTGGCACTGCCATTATCTGATAATCCATTGCCCTTTGCCTGTTGTCAGGATTGTTTGGGTCATCGATTTTAACAGATTCCACGTCGATGGCGTCGCCTAATTTATCTTTTGCTTTTTCAGCAGCATCAATTGCTGCAGGACAGTGTGGACAAGTACTTGTTGAGAAAACTTCTACTTTGATTGCCATGATTTTTGTCTCCTTAAAATAATATATTTTGTAAATATTTCTATTATTAAACTAATATATAACTGTTACCTATAATAATAGTGTTCATGCGCTCTCTAACAATATTTAATATATATAAAAAAATAATAGTTAAATGATTAAAATGGAAAATTTAAGAGACGATATCAAAACAATAATCAATAGTGCCTACCCGTATATCAAGGAATTCAATCCTGCACAGAAGGCAGTCATTGAATCCGGATATTTGGAAGATAAATCAAACTACATCATATGCATCCCAACAGCAAGTGGTAAAACCGTTTTAGGAGTATTGCCCGCCCTTAAAACCATACTTGATGGTGGAAAAGCAGTTTACGCCGCACCATTGCTTTCAATTCAAAACGAGAAGGTCAAGGAATTCAAGGCATTCGAGGAGCATGGAATCAACGTGGGAAAACATCCCGGAAGCAGCGATTTGTCAGTCATGGTTTTCGAGTCATTCGACGCCCTTACAAGATTCTCATGGAATACATTAAGGGACGTTGACACCCTAATCATTGACGAGTTCCACATGATCGGCGAGTACAGCCGTGGACCGACACTTGAAGCGGCAATAACAAGGGCAAAGATAATCAACCCTGGCATGAGGATTATTGCACTGTCCGCAACCCTCAGAAACATTGAGGAGATTGAAGGATGGCTTGAAGGAACCTGCGTTGAGCATGATTATCGTCCGGTCCCATTAAACAAGGAAGTGCTGGATGCTGAAATGTTCAACACCAAAAACAAGAACGATGTCATCGTGAAGATACTTGAAAAATCAATTGAAGACAAATCACAGGCACTATCATTCGTCTCAACAAGAAGATTCACGGAAAGCCTCGCCACTTACGTTTCCAAAAAGATCGACAAGAAAATCAATGTCAGGCAAAGGGAAAGGTTCAGGGAAGTGGCTGAAAAGATTCTTGAAGTCCCGAAAAGGAAAGGGTCACTTCCGACAAGCACCTGCCTCAAGCTGGCTGAAAGCTGCGAACATGGTGTCGCATTCCACCATGCAGGACTGTTCAACGAGCAAAAGGAAATCATCGAGGATGAATTCCGTAACGGAAACATTTTAATGATTACTGCCACCCCAAGTTTGATGTATGGAGTCAACCTGCCTTCAAAAACAGTTGTAATCAGGGACCATACACGCTGGACAAGCCAAGGCCCACAGCCGATTCCCGTTTTTGACTATGAGCAGATGTCAGGACGTGCAGGAAGACCCCAATATGATGATGTGGGATACTCCTATCTAATAGCCAAAACAATGGATGAAGCCCAGAACCTGCAGGACTTCTACATTGAAGGAGACATCGAATTGACAAATTCAAAACTGGTGGACAATAAAGATGCAATATACAGGCAAATCATTGCTCAAATCGCATCATCACTATCCAAGAATCTGGATGATTTGACTGATTTTTTCGGCAAAACCCTTTACGGTTATCAGATGAAGAATAATCCTTCAATGTCCTTGTTTGCAGAGGACAGCCTAAGATATGAACTTGAAAACGCATTATCATTCCTGCTTCAAAATGGAATCATAAGGGCAACCCCTGAAGGCTTGAAGGCAACTGAATTCGGCAACCTGATTGCCAGGTCAAACTATTCCGTTGAAACCGCTGTTAAAATCAAGGAGTACATTTCAGACATCAACGAAATCAAGGCGGAAGAGTTCATATATGCGCTTTGCGAAACCCCTGACTTGCCTTTGATATCCTTCAAGGGAAGAAAATCCAAGGATCCTGTTCGTGACAAGCTATCCGAGCACGGCCTGTTTGCAGTGGATATTGGAAACCCTGAAGCCACTGCAGTGTCACTGATCGAATGGATTGACGAGAGAAGCGAGTATGAAATCGAAAATAGGTACAGCGTCTATTCAGCATCCACAAGAAGGTCCGCTTATGAAGCTTCAAAATTAGTTAAATTTGCAAAGGACACTTCAGAAGTGCTTGGAAACTATTCCAATTTAAAAGAGTTCGACTTCCTGTCCGCAAGACTGTACTATGGTGTCAAGACAGACATCATCCCATTGGTTGTGGGAGTTAAGCGTTTAGGCAGAAAAAGAGCCAGAAACCTGGTCAAGATTTTTGGTAATGATTTGAGTGGTGTTTCTGAAAATGAATTGCAGAAAGTTGAGGGCATTGGACCTAAACTCGCTGAAAAAATAAAATTATTTACAAATAAATAAAAAAGAAGGTGGATTATTTATCCTCCACCATTACCTGCATCGGCTGCAAGTTCAATATCTTTGAATTGAAGACCTTTTTCTTTTAAATCTTCAATGTCAACATCGTTATTTTCTCCCCATCTGGATTTCTTGATGTCCTTTTCATCAAGCAATTCCACATGGCTTGCGAGATACCATAACTCTGTCTTGTCGATTTTAACCCAACCGACCTCATTTTCGGTTTTAACATCCAGAACCTTACCTACGGTTCCGGTGTCAACATACCTCACATGAGAATCTGGAGTTATTTCCAAGTCTCTTGCATCTACAACCATTTTTATAACCTATTCTTCTTCGTCTTCGATTTCGATTTCAACGGTTTCTGCTTCTTCTTCTACTTCTGGTTCTTGTTCGATTTCTTTGTTTAAGATTACGTAAGCACCGATTGTTGCAATGTCGTCAAAGCTGATTTCGAGTTCGTCTCTGGAGAAAATGTTTTTCTGTAAGGTTAATGTGATAGTTTCGATTTTTCCAGTTTCAGTATTAAAGTCAATATTGTCAACTTTTCCAACAACATTTGCGTTTTTGTCTAATACGGTAGAACCGATAAATTCTTTGATTTTCATATTTTTCACCTTGAAAAAATTTTTATATAATATTATATATTTAATCAATAAGTATTTAAATTAAGCATATATAAGATTAACTATTAATTTAAATTGGTGAAGAAATAATGGAGAAAGCATGCAGAATAATCATTGAGGACATTCTTGAAGGCAAGATTTCAACACGACGTGACCTTGAAGTTGAAAAAAGGCAATTGTGCCGTGACTTGAAACTGTCAAGGTTTATGAGCAATGCAGACATTTTAGAGTTTGCAAAACCCGAGGAAAAGGAGATCGTTTCCGGAATCCTAAAGAAAAAGCCTACACGGACAATGTCCGGCGTTGCCATTGTTGCCGTAATGTGCCATCCCCACAAGTGCCCTCATGGAAGATGCTTCTACTGTCCTGAAAGCGACATTGCCCCACCAAGCTACACCGGAGAGGAGCCTGCAGCGCTCAGGGGCAGGATGTATGAATATCATCCTTATGTGCAATGCTTCAACAGGCTGAAGCAATTGAAGAAAATAGGCCATCCAATCGACAAGGTCGAGCTGATCATCATGGGCGGAACCTTCCCCTCCAGGGACCTGTCATATCAGGAATGGTTCGTTTCACAATGCCTGAAGGCAATGTGTGATTTTGGCTTGATAATGGAGAACAAGCCAACCAATTACGATTATAACCTTGATTATGATGAGATAAGGTCTTTTGAAGATGGGGTCTTGAAAACTTATCCTCCAAACGATTATGTTTTGATTGAGGATGTTCAAAGAGTCAATGAGGACTCCAAGGTGAGATGTGTCGGCATGACTTTTGAAACCCGGCCGGACTATTGTAAAAAGGACCATATTAATCGCATGCTTGATTTCGGCGTTACACGTGTCGAGCTTGGAGTGCAGACATTATCAGATGAACTGTACATTAAAATCAAACGTGGACACACAATCAATGATGTTGTTGAAGCCAACCAGCTTTTAAGGGATTCTGCAGTGAAGGTTGCAATGCACATGATGCCGGGACTCTTCTCGGATCAGAAGCAGGACTTGAAAATGTTCAAGCAGCTGTTCAGCGACGATGATTTCAAGCCGGACATGCTCAAGATTTACCCATGCCTCGTCACCAAGGGAAGCGAACTGTACGACCTGTGGGCCAGGGGAGAGTATGAGCCCTACAATGACGAGGAGGCAGTGGAGCTGATAACCAAGGTAAAGGCGATTCTTCCAAAATGGGTGAGGACCATGAGAATCCAAAGAGACATACCGTCCACCCTCATTGAGGCAGGAGTCAAGAAGTCCAATCTTGGCGAGCTCGTCTACAACAACCTGGATAAGCATGACATCAGCTGCCAGTGCATCCGATGCCGCGAGATTGGCCATAAGAAGACTTCAAGGGAGTACACCTTGGATGATTTTGAACTGTTCAGGGAAAGCTACACCGCATGCGAAGGCCAGGAGCATTTCCTGTCAATTGAGGATGTAAATGAGGAGAGCATTGCAGGATTCTTGAGACTTAGATTGCCTTCCAAAAATCATTTCAGAGCGGAAATCACCGATTCGACCGCCCTTGTTCGTGAATTGCACGTTTATGGAAACATGATTAAGATTGGGGGAAAGAATCCTAAAATCGGTCAGCATACCGGATTCGGCGAGAAACTGCTTAAGGAAGCTGAAAACATTGCAATTGACAATGGCAAGGACAATGTTGCCATCATCAGCGGAATAGGATCAAGGAATTACTACCGCAAATTCGGATATGAGAAGGTCGGACCATACA
This sequence comes from uncultured Methanobrevibacter sp., assembly GCF_902774605.1. Taxonomy (GTDB): domain Archaea; phylum Methanobacteriota; class Methanobacteria; order Methanobacteriales; family Methanobacteriaceae; genus Methanocatella. Next base: position 9,929 of record NZ_CACYJE010000038.1, on the reverse strand, counting down.
TGATGAAAAATCTATTATGAAAATATTTAAATAAGATGTTCGTATATATACTAACTAATTAAGAGAGTGTGTTATTATGTACAATATAAAAAATTCAAAAGAATTAGCAAGTCTAATAAATTACACTAATTTAAACAACATGATTTCTGAAAGCGAAATGAAGGAATTCCTCGAACAGGCAAAGGAATTAAACTTCCATTCAGTAGTCGTTTCACCAACATACGTAGAACTAGCAAAAGAAATTCTTAAAGACACCGACATTAAAGTTGGAAGTGTAGTGGGATTCCCATTAGGCTTTGAAAGCAGCGAAGGCAAACTAGCCGAAGCAAAAGAATTGCTTGAAAAAGGAGCCGATGAAATCGAAGTGGTCATCAACCTAAGCCATATGAAAGATGAAAAATACGGATTAATCGAAAACGAAATCAAACAAATAAAAGAAGCCGCCGGAGACAAAATAGTAAAAGCAGTAATGGAAAGCAAAGCATTGGAAGACTATGAAAAAGCAAATGCTGCCAAGGCTGCTGAAATTGCAGGAGCGGATTTCATAAAAACATCAACCGGCTTTGTAGCACCAAACCATATCTTTGAACATGTAAACGACATAAACATTATCCAAAAGCATGCTCCAAAAATCAAGATTGAAGTCAACGGTGGAATCGACCAATACAAGCTTGCAAACCAAATCCTGACTGGAGGAGCAGATCTCATTGGAAGTAACAACGGTTATGCAATCGTTAAAAGATACAAGGAATTGAGAGAAAACACACAAGTAAAACCAAAACCAATCACATTAACCAAAAAAGACTAGATTAAAAATAACCATCACTTTAATCTAATTTTAATTTCTTTTTACTCATTTTGAATATTTAATCGAATTTAAAAGAGCACACTAACTGCAACTGAAATCATCATAAAAAAATCTTAGAAAATTAGTAAAATAGAATGCCATGGGCCGGACTTGAACCAGCGACATCCAGATCTTCAGTCTGGCGTTCTCCCATCTGAACTACCATGGCATATGGACCGAACGAGATTCGAACTCGTGATCTCCTCCACGTCAAAGAGGAATCATACCCCTAGACCACCGGTCCTATACAACATATTATAATTAGGTGAAACTAATATATAAACTTTACTAAATCAAATAGAACAAGTGGTAAAAAATTAAAAGTTAAAATAAAATAAAAAAAATTGACCAAGAAAAATGGCCAATAGATTTTTATTTAAAGCTTTTTGAGAAAATAACTAACTAACAAATCTATTTGATTGCTAATTTGATATCTTCAGCTTTTACAGTTTTTCTACCAGCGTGGCGTGCGAAATTAACAGCTTTTTGTGCGATTTCGTCACCTTTTTCTTCTAATGCTTCAGCTAATGCAATTTTTGCATCATCACTAATTCTTTGTGCGCCAGCATTTTTTAAGATACGACCGACTGGTGCGATTGGTAATTCACTCATAATTACACCTCCAATTAAAAGATAGTATACAATAGTATATAAAGGTATCGGTAAAAATGAATAAAAATCGCCCATATTATAACATAATAACTATTTCAATATACTTTTGCAATTCAATTAAAAATAATGATATTACCAATAATTAAAGGATACAAAGTAAAAATATATAAAAAATAAGAATAAATTAAAATAAAAAAAAATTAATCACTTATCAATTCACTCTTAAGGTAAGTGGCAGTTGCTTCAGTGATTTTAACATCAACAAAAGAACCTAACTCCACATTATCAACAATAACTGGAATGTAGGAATCTGTTTTAGCAATGAACCCTCCTTTGGAACCTTCTTCAACAACTAAGACATTTTGAATGGTGTTCACCAGTTCCTTATTTTCCTCCTCTGTAATCTCTGATTTGATCTGTGATAGGAATTTTGATCTTTGCTTCATGACTGGGCGAGGGATTTCTTCAAGAGATGATGAGATTGCACCCTTCCTGTGCTGATATTTTGACAAGTGAATGAGGCTAGGCTTGATTTCACGAAGCAGTTCCACGGTTTCATCGAAATCCTCATCGCTTTCAGTCGGGTACCCCACTATGATGTCCACCGCCAATGTGATGTCGGGAATTTCTGATTTGAACTTGGATAAGATTTCCTTGTACTGGGCTATGGTATGGCCCCTTCTCATGTCCTTCAATACCTTATCGCTTCCGGTCTGCACGGGCAAATGTATGAAATTATATACCTTCGGATGTTTCATTGCATCGATTATTTCATCAACATCGTTTAAAATGTTTTTAGGATGCATCATTCCAACACGTACACGGAAATCTCCTTGTATATTTGCCACTTCTTTGATTAAATCGGATAGTTTTTCACCGGTGTCACGGCCGAATGCTGCGGTATCCTGGGCAGTCAACTGAATTTCACAAGCACCATTCTCAATGGCTCGGCGTGCTTCAGCAACAATATCTTTAATTGGATAGCTGTTCAACGGTCCACGGGCAAAGCGAGTGCAGCAGAATGTGCAGGCACCAAGACAACCTTCACAGATTTGAATGATATGGATAAAACTATCGTCAGTCACCTTAGGAACACATACCTTTGATTCCTTTGAAAATCCAACTTCACGGATAACCTCACCGCAATATGTGCCTTCAACAATATCTGCTGACTTGTTCAGCTGATGAGGCCCAATCCAGGAGCAGTTCGGCCCAATCTTGTCCAATTTTTCAGGATCGATTTCAACCATGCACCCCCCGATGATGATTTTCTTGTCGGGATATTCCTCCTGAAGCTTTTGGATTTTATAAACGACCTTGTTTTCAGTAGGCAGTTTAACATAGCATGTATTGACGATGATGACATCTGCATCTTCAATGGAATCAACAATATCAATTTCGTTTTCCTGCAATACTCCTGCTATGATTTGCCCGTCAGCCTTGTTAAATGTGCATCCGTAGGATTCAATGTATACTTTCATCATACCATCCTATGAGGTTTTCTTGAAAATGTATTTTGTTAAATCGTAATCGTAATTGTTGAACTTGACCGGCTTTGCATAAACCCTTCTGATGACAGCCGCCTTTGCAAATCCAGATGTCAGTTTTCTTTCCTGAGTCTTTATGACATGAACCTTGACCATATGCTTGTCAATCTTTACAACATCCCCAGGAGCTATCTCAAAATCCCTTTCAAGATCAAGTTTATATGAGTCAACTTCACCATGCAGGTCAACTGAAAAGCCGATACGTGCAGGAATCTCAACTGAATTTGCCCAGATAGTGTCAATGTCTTCAATTTTAGCATGATTGACCCTTTTGTCCCCCACTTCGATACTGGTCACTTCTACCTGACCCATATCTGAGAGCAAAACATCTCCGCTCTTCAGTTCATCACTTGGAGATAGGTCGATTGTTGTCTTATGGGATTTATCCTGCTCGGAAATGATTAGTCTGTATGGTTTAGGTTTTTTAAGGGAAATCACATCCTTAAAAACATGCCCGCACTCCTCACACTTGAGCAAATATTCTTCTGTTAGTTTCTTTTTGGATGATTTTTGTTTTGAGTTTAATATTTCTATTTCATCAGAACCACAAATTGGACAATCCATTTTCATGCCTCCTTAATCAGAATCATTTAAATAATGGTTTACTAAACCGCCGTCTTCAAGGATACTTAACATGAACTCCTTGAACGGTTCGAAAGTCTTGGTTTCACCGGTTGTTTCGTTGACCAGTGTTCCCTTGGACAAATCTATATTGATGATGTCTCCGTCCTTGGCTTCAATGTCAGATACAATTACAGGCAATCCTATGTTGATTGCATTCCTGTAGAATATTCTTGCAAATGATTTGGCGACTATCGCACTGACTCCAGCAGTCTTTATCGCAACAGGTGCCTGCTCCCTTGATGAGCCGCAACCGAAGTTTTCATCTGCAACTATAATGTCTCCTGATTTAACGTTTTTTGTAAAGTCCGGACGCTCACCTTCAAGAACATGGTCCGCCAAATCCTGCGGATTGAATGTTCTCAGGTATCTTCCGGGAATGATGACATCAGTGTCTATGTTTTCTCCGAAAGTCCATGTTTTTCCTTTTATAATATCCATAATTATCACGGTAAAAATTAATTCATAAAAAAGACGAAGTATTCAGGAATATTCTCCTGAATACAGAATAAGTAGGTGATTTTTTATATTGTTTTTAATGTAGCGGCTGGGAGAACTCTCTCTCAACATCTTCACGATACATTGAATTCATGGTACAGAACGGTATGATCCTGCCGTCCGGAGTTGCGTAATGAATAACACATTTTTTAACACGGTCCTCATCGAAGTTGAACGGATCCATGAAGTGCATACATGATATGAGCATTGCATCTTTGGAGAAGTCACCTAAAGCATCATAATCCCCTTTGGCAAATACGTTTAATAATATTTTAACAATATCCAAATCCTTTGGTGTCCTGCTTGTGTGAATCATTTTAGGAAGGTTTTTTGCCAATCCTGCTAAAACCCTTTTGCGTGAGCCGAACTTGCCTGACTTGAGTTTTTCATTGTATTCCTTTGCCTTGTTGAAGAAGTCTTCAACATCAATGAAATCAGTGATTGGAATCAGCTTATCCTTACCTGGGCCTTCGGTTTTTTCCCTGAAGATGTATGTTGCGATTCCACAGTGCTCATGACAGTTGAGTGTTACCTTAGCTGATTCTTCACCATCCAACAAGGATATTAATTCCGCTAACGGTTCAACACTTGATGGTGGATAGAATGATTTTACAGGCACTTGGCCATCGGTTTCATCCTCAATAATCTTTACAAAGTCAGGAATGGTAATCCTTTGCTCTTCAACGTGATCTGCAGGAGTCCTTCCTGAGAATGATACTGGCTGGAAGTTAACTCCATAAATGTTTTCACTATGGTCCAATGCGAACTTGATGATTTCCCCAACTTGATGATCGTTAACTCCTTTAACGAGTGTTGGCACAAGCACCACTCCCAATCCAACTTTTCTACAGTTTTCAATAGCTTGGAGCTTATCTGGGAGAAGGTCCCTTCCCCTGTTGTTGATGTATGGTTCAGGAGTAACACCATCAAATGCAAGGTATACTGTGTTCAATCCAGCTTCCCTCAATTCCTTAGCGAGATTTTCCCTTTTAGCGAGTCTAATACCATTGGTTGCTATTTGAACGTGAGTAAAACCTTCCTCCTTAGCCATTTTAACAAGCTCAACAATATCCTTTCTCACTGTTGGCTCCCCACCAGCAAATTGGATAGCCGGACATGGGTGAGGTTTCAAGTTCCTTAAGTTCCTCAGCATCAACCTGATTTCATCCTGTGTAGGCTCATACTTGTAACCGGCAGCAGCCGCATTGGCAAAACAGATTGGACATCTTAAATTACACCTGTTTGTCACATCAATCAAACCTAAAACAGTTGAGGTCTCGTGTTTTGAACATAATCCACAGTTGCTTGGGCAAGCACCAGTTTCTCCAACACTTGGATTTTCGATTTTTGTAACTGTTGGAATAAAATCTTCCATCCTATTATATAATTTATCATCACTCCAGTAAGTGTTTATAAACTCTCCGTGTTCGTCGCAGGTTTTCTTAATCAAGATTTTGCCATCCTCATCATACACTTCTGCATCGAGAGGTTTTCCACACTCTGGACATAAACTTTTAGTATCTTTAATTTTCAAAAAAATCACCTTCACTAACAATATTGCATCATTAGTATACTTACATAATATTATATATTTAAAACAATGTAATATTTAAATTTAATTAAAGAATTTATATACTAATAAAAACATAGTTATAATAATTATATTATGGAGATAAATCAATGGATATTCAAATCTACTTACTCGGATTTTTAACAACACTATACTTCATCCTCCCAGCATACTTCTCAAATGGAGGAGCACTTGCCTTTGGAGGGGGCACCCCAGTAGATTTTGGAAAAAGCGACAGTAAAGGCAACCGTTGGATTGGAGACGGTGTCACTTGGAGAGGATTAATAGCCGGAACACTGATCGGAATATTGACCGGTGCCGTTCAAGGATACTTCGGTCCGGCAATCATGGCTGAAATCGGACAGTACATCATGACTCCAATCATTACCGACATACATAGCGGAATATTAATTGGTTTCCTTCTTGGTTTCGGAGCTCTTTTAGGAGATGCAATAGGCAGTTTCCTTAAAAGAAGACTCGGTATCAGCAGGGGACAACGTGCACCAATACTTGATCAGCTCGATTTCATAATTGTTGCATTGATACTTGTTTCACCAGTGGTGAAAATGAACTTGCCGTTCGTCATCGTAGTCCTGATAGTTACATTGATTATCCATTCACTGGCAAATCTCATTGCATACCTTTTAGGAATTAAGGACGTTTGGTATTAAAAAAAAGAAGTTTTTTAAGAGATTAAATCTCTTAATTCAAATATTTATCCATCATCACCGCAGTACCAACTGCAGGGGCAACAGTGCACTCATCATCAGTCAAGATATCACCCATTGACTTTACTTTTAAACCCAACAGTTCGGCAGCAGGCCTGTCAAGAATGTCCTTTCCAAGACCTGTAGTGACAATCAAGTCAAGATTCTGTGTCTCAACAACCTGTTTAAGGCCATCGGCGATTTGCTCAACCTGCTTTTGATGAATATACTTGGACATTTCAACAATGTCCTCCATGCTAAGCATTTCCAAGTCTGCACAGACAACACGTGCGATTCTTCTTGCACAGTCGACTTTGGATTTGCCTTCACCGTCAAATGTGTCGCAGATATAGTCCTCCTCGCCAATCAAATCCAAAACCATGTATACATCAGCTGTTTGAGCGAACAGTTCACTGGCCACGCGATACTCCTTACCATTCAATTCAACCTTGTCAAGAAAACTGGCCAGATTTGTTCTTAATGTACCTGTGTAGACCAACTCGCCAGTAGCAGAACGAGTGAAATCGGACTTGCCGACAGCACATTCCTTACCTTCCTTAATAGGTATGATATCGGTTGTTGTGCTCCCTGTATCAATGAATATGCAATTGTCAGATATTAAAGTGGCTATTTGGGCGGTTGCAATCCAATTTGCCGCTGCCGCCTTAAGGGGGCTTTCCTCTATTTCATCTTTTGAAAGCATCCCATCAACTCCAACATATGCTATTGGGCAAGTGAATGTTTCCTCGCATTTTTTCACGACATCCAGCACCCCATCCTTCTTGGTGTCATATGCATCGACCAGCTCGGCAGTCATTGAGATTCCCACTGCATCTATTTGTAAAACCGGGCAGATTTTCTCAATCAGTTCAACTAACACCCGGGATAAGTCATCGTTATTGCTCCACATTGGAAGGTATGCAAAATCAACTTCAATGTTTTTGATTTCACCGTTTTCAAAGTCAATTACCGCCAAATCAGTGTTTGCGCCTCCAATGTCAAATCCTGCTATTTTCATAATCATATTCTCCTAATTTCTAATGAGTCTCCGGATTTCCTAAATTCAACAGTTCCATCCAAAGAAATTTCCAAATCGTCAATGCTTATTTTACCATCAATAAGTTTAATTATTGAATCTCCAATGTTAATGTTGGAAATCTGTTTCAATCCGACGTAAGGTGTTGTGAATCTTGAATTGATTTCCAAAAGGTATACTGAATAGATATCCTTTTCATCGGCATTGATTATCAAATCCACTCCAACAAAACCTTTCAGCCCTTCCATTGATTCAACGGCTTTTTTCGCTATTTCCAATGCTTCATCACCATACTTGTTTTCAAACGGCAGTTTTCCACCAAGGTATCTTCCCTTGTCATCCTTCAGTTCAACATACTGCTCGTTCAGGCTCAACGGCATTGCATTTTCACCGTCGGATATCATGCTCACGCTGATGTCCGTTCCCTCAATGTATTCCTGTACAAGGACTCTTGAGCCTGGAGTGAATATCTTATCCAAATCCAAGGTCAAGTCCTCAATCTTTTCGATTATGACAATGTCCTCGCAATCAACACCCATCAACGGCTTGATGATTAGCTTCAATGGAGTCAACGGATCTTCAGCCTGCCATTTTTCATGAAGGTTTTCGATTGCCCTTTTCCAGTACCCCTTTGGGTCAATCTTGAATCTGAAGGATTTCGGTTGGGGAATGTTCATTGGCAATGATTCGTATGTTTCATACTTATCTGAGGATTTCAGACAGGCTTCTGAGGTTGAAGTGTATAGGTTGACATTGTTTTCCTCCAATATTTTAGTGATGTTGTATAGATTGTTGTTGTTTTCTGCGGCTATGAAAATAGCATTTTTGAAGTTTGCCGCATTGCCTTCAAGCCAACCTATAATGTTTTCGTCAATTAAAATAGGATTTACATTATCATATTGAGCTATGACATCTTCATAGGATTTGTTGATTACCAAATCAACATTATACTCTTTCAAATCATCCAGGAGCGCAAAAATCAATTCTTCAGCTTCGGAAATGATGCACCTGTCCTTTTCGCCGGAAGCTGTGAAATACTCGAATACCAGTATTGAATCATTCTCGTTTATCATAAGTAATCATCATCCCATTTAAGTTCAATTCATCTGCAGGGAATCGCATTGCATCCCCATCGAAAACCATATGGATCAATGCATCCTCATTTGCTTCAAATTCACTTACAGTAATGTCTTCTGTTACATTAGCCATTTTCCTTGTAAATGATCCCATGATATGTTCCGGCGCTGCAATGTTAAGCAAACCCTTATCATAATAATTCTGTATTGCATCAACCGTAAGTTTAGCGGAATCCCCCTGTCCGTAAGGGTTTGGAGCATTTCTCATCTTGTCTGCAAACTCCTCATCGGACAATATTTTACGTGCATTTTCCAAAATGGTTTCCTTATCTGAGCCTACAAGAATATTTCCACCGGCGGTTACTGTTTCAGGCCTTTCAGTATTGTACCTTAATGTCAATGCAGGAACATTGAGTGTGATTGCCTCTTCCTGAAGACCCCCTGAATCGGTCAGTATTAATGTTGAATGTGAAGTTAGAAGCAGGAAATCAAGGTATCCTAAAGGCTTGATGATGTGGACATGCTCCAGGTCATTCAACTCATCAAACAATCCGAATTTCTCAAGAGTGTTCTTGGTTCTTGGATGAATCGGGAATATGATGTTCATCTGGTCCAATTCCTTCAAAGCTTCAATGATATTGACCACACGTTCCTTAATGTCAACGTTTTCAGCCCTGTGCATTGTCAATGTGAGAATATTATCCATATTCTCAATGTCAAGTTCCGCCAGAGATTCCTCTTCAAATCCGCGTTTCTGAGCGATTTCCAAGTGTCTGAAACAGGCATCCACAACAGTGTTTCCTGTTATGAAAAGGTTTTTATGTGAAAAGCCTTCCGCAAGCAGGTTCAATGCTGATTGCTCGGTCGGTATAAAGTACATTGTGGAGGTGACATCAGCTGCTCGGCGGTTGACCTCTTCAGGCATGGTCATGTCAAAAGACCTGAGTCCCGCCTCAACGTGACCTATTGCAATGTGCAGCTTGGAAGCCACTAGTGCTCCTGCAAGCACTGCATTGGTGTCTCCCTGAACAAGAACTATATCAGGTTTTTCTTCCGTGAGCACTTCCTCAATTCCCTTCATCATCAATCCGGTTTGCTTTCCATGGCTGCCTGAACCTACATGTATATTGTAGTCAGGTGTCGGTATTTCAAGGTCCTTGAAGAAGTTATCTGACATTTCCTTATCATAATGCTGGCCGGTGTGCAAGACAATTTGTTCGATGCCCCTTTTTGATATCTCATCTATTATTGGAGCCATCTTGATTATTTCCGGCCGTGTCCCTAAAATAGTTGCTATTTTCATAATAATCACTTAATTATAGTCTATTCCTTAATGTTTTTACCATTTAGTAATTTTATTCTTGGGCAGTTATAAACTTGATGTTTATAAGATTGGTCAAGCTATCCCCCGTTGA